>DYVS01000025.1:0-7234 GCA_020743075.1 Butyricimonas virosa
GGGAATTTTTCGTTGAAAGTGCCGAACAATAGAGCCGTTCTGGAAATCTCTTTTGTGGGATATGTTTCTCAGGTAATTCCGGTGGCTAATACCGAGGCGTTGAAAAAGATCGTATTGAAAGAGGTGGTAGAGAATATCGACGAGGTGATTGTTACCGGTTACCAGAGAATAGATCGTAAATTGTTTACGGGTGCTGCTGCGGTTATCAAGGCTGAAGATGCCATGGTAGAGGGTTCCATCGATGTGAGCCGGATGTTACAGGGTAAAGCTGCCGGGGTACAGATTCAAAACGTGTCGGGCACGTTCGGGGCATCCCCGAAGATGCGCGTGCGAGGAGCCTCTTCAATTTATGGAAACCAGAAACCGTTGTGGGTGGTGGATGGATTGGTGTTGGAAGATATCGTTGAGATTTCAGCAGATGATTTGTCATCCGGGAATTCGGAGACTTTGATCAGTTCGGCTATTGCCGGGTTGAATGCGGATGATATTGAAAGTTTTCAGATATTGAAGGATGCCTCGGCGACTGCGTTGTACGGGGCGAGAGCAATGAATGGCGTGGTGGTGATCACGACGAAGAAAGGTAAAAAGGGTACGATGACCGTGAATTATAGCGGTGAATTCACGATTCGGATGAAACCCAGTTATTCCCAGTTTAATTTGATGAACTCTCAAGAGCAGATGATGGTTTACGAAGAGATGGAGGAGAAAGGCTGGTTGAATTACGCGGACATTTCTCGGGATAAAAATGGTGGCGTGTACAAGAAAATGGCTGATCTGATTTCCACCTACGACCCGGCAACAGGTAAGTTCGGGTTAGAAAATACTCCTCAAGCGAAAGCCGCTTTTCTACAGAAGTATGAGATGGCAAACACGGATTGGTTTGATGTGCTTTTCAGGAATTCTTTGCAACAGGTACATTCTTTAAGTTTGTCTTCCGGTTCGGAAAGATCTCGTTTTTATGCCTCTTTGAGTTATTTTAATGATGCCGGTTGGACGCTCGCTGATAAAGTGAATCGTTACACGGCGAACATGAACGCCTCTTTCGATATAAAACCATGGATTTCAGTTAATTTGCTAACAACAAATTCTTTGCGTATGCAAAAGGCTCCGGGAACGAATAGTCGCAGGACGAATGCCGTGGACGGAACTTTTGAACGTGATTTTGACATCAACCCGTTCAGTTACGCTTTAAATACAAGCCGTACTCTACGTCCGTATGATGATAACGGGAATTACGAATATTACACGATGAACTATGCTCCGTTTAGTATTCTGAACGAGTTGAACACGAATAAGTTGAATATTGATATGCTGGATGCTAAATTCCAGGCCGAGTTGGAAATTCGTCCATTGAAGGGATTGGAAGTGAAGGCTTTGGGTGCGGTGCGCTACGTGAAGACAACCCGGGAACATCGAATTAACGATAAGTCGAATGCGGCAGAGGCGTACCGGGCTGATATGGATGCACAGATTCGGGATAATAATAAATTCCTGTATAAAGATCCGGATAATCCGGGCTATCCGGCTAAGGTTGTGATGCCAAAGGGTGGATTTTATAACCGGGATGAGAATACGATGCTGAATTATTATCAACGGGGAATATTGAATTACAATACTTCTTTTAACGAGGGGATTCATACTTTGAACGTGATGGCGGGAGAGGAAGTACGTTATACGAACCGGACGATAGCTTTTAACAAGGGTTTTGGTTACCAATGGGATCGTGGTGGTGTACCTTTTCTGGACCCCGATTTGTTGAAACAACAGATTGAAAACGGTGTCGATTATTACGGGATGGAAGAAGAATACGATCGCTTTGCTGCTTTCTTCGGAACGGTAGGATATAGTTACAATGGTACTTATATTTTTAACGTGACGGGGCGTTATGATGGTTCTAACAAATTGGGTAAATCCCGGTCAGCTCGTTGGTTACCGACGTGGAACGTGAGTGGTGCGTGGCACGTGACGAATGAAAAGTTCATGGAGCCAGTCGAAACAATATCCCGTTTGACCTTACGGGCAACTTACGGGTTGACGGCGAGTATGGGCCCCTCAAGTAACTCGATAGCCGTTTTGTATAATGACGTGGCTTATCGTCCTAACCAAAGTGATCGGGAGAATTTGATTTATATCAGTTCTTTAGAGAATAGCGAACTGACATGGGAAAAGCAGTATGAAACGAACGTGGGTATTGATCTGGGGATTTTTGATAATCGCATAAGCTTGAGTGCTGATGTGTATTGGAGAAAGGGATTTGATTTGATTGGTAACGTGCGGACTTCGGGAATTGGAGGGCAACAGACGAAGAAGGCCAATTATGCAAATATGAAATCTAATGGTGTCGAGTTTACTTTAAACACGAAGAATTTGGTTTATTCCAACTTTAGCTGGACAACGAACTGGACGTTTGCTTTCAACAAGAACAAGATCACGAAACTGGAGTCCCGTCCGCGGGTGATCGATCTGGTGCAGGCAGAAGGAGCTCCTTTAAAGGGGTATCCCGTGAGAGGTATTTTCTCGATTCCTTTTCTAGGATTGAATGCGGAAGGTATGCCAATATTGATGGATGCTGACGGGCAACCTTGCACGGGAGATATTGATTTTCAAGAGACGATTAACTTGGGATTCTTGAAATATGAAGGACCGGTTGATCCGAAGATTACCGGAGGTTTTGAGAATACATTCAAATACCGGAACTGGACGTTCAGTTTCTTTATTAATTACCAATTTGGCAATAAGGTGCGGTTGTATGATTATTTCAAAAGCGAGTATTCTGATATGACCGTGATGCCGAAAGAATTTGATGATCGTTGGGTGTTGTCGGGCGATGAGACGAAAACGAATATCCCGGTTATTCTTTCCCAACGTCAGGTGCAACGTCCGAAGAATGAGTACAAAGAGGCTTACAATGCTTATAATTTTTCCACGGAGCGAATTGCTGACGGTTCGTTTATCCGATTGAAAGACATTAGTTTGACATACAAACTTCCGGATCGATGGATGAAGACGATCGGTTTGGGGTCTGCCTCTTTGAAATGTATTGCTTCCAACGTGGCTTTGTTGTATAGAGACAAGAAGTTACACGGTCAGGACCCGGAGTTTTTCCGTTCCGGCGGTGTGGCGATGCCGGTGCCGAGACAAATTACCTTCTCTTTGCGGGTAGGGTTCTAACAAAAGTTTGATGAATGAATTAAATCGAATATATATGAAGACAAATATATTAACAGGCGGTCTGATGATAATGTTGGCAGTGTCGTGTAACTCGTTCCTGGACGTTGTACCCGACAACCGGACGTTGTTGGACTCTCCCGATGCGGTGAAAGAAATTCTGGTATCGGCTTATCCCCAGGCTCATTATTACCATATATGCGAGGTGATGAGTGATAATGCGCAGGAGAGAAAGGTGAGTAGCACGCATAGCCGTGCGACATTGAATAAACAGATGTATTACTGGGATGACGGAACGGAAACAACACAGGATAATCCGGTGTACGTGTGGACAAATTACTACGAGGCGATAGCTGCTGCCAATATGGCGCTGGAGGCGATAGAAGAGGCCGGGGATACGGATGAATATTCTACAGCCAAGGGAGAGGCGTTGGTATGTAGGGCCTTTAATCATTTTATTCTGGTCAATTTGTTTGCTGAACATTATGATCCGAATAAAGCGGAAAATATGCTGGGTATTCCGTACAACACGAAACCAGAGACGCAGGCTATTGTTTACTATACCCGTGATAACTTGAAACGAGTGTACGAATTGATCGAGGAGGATCTGACAAAAGGGTTGCCTTTGTTGAAAGACGAAACTTACGAGGTTCCGAAGTATCATTTTACCAAAGCGGCAGCCTATGCTTTTGCAGCTCGTTTCTATCAATACAAAGGGGACTGGGATAAGGTGATCGAGTATACTTCTAATGTGTTGGGGGCTAATCCACAGAAGAAACTACGTGATTTGCGGCATATCAAGAATCGCTCGGACAAGGATGCTTATCAACAGGATTATTTCTACGGGGAACATGCCTCTACCTTATTGATGGTATCGGCTATAAGTTGGTGGGCTCGTGATAACTACTCTACAAGTTTGCGATTTGGAATGACGCGTGATATTTACACGGATTTGTATTACAACAAGAACATTTGTGGAACATCGGGGAGTTCAGCAACTTTCTATGTTACATCTACTTACACGCCTTCGGATGCGGCACAGATGCGTAAGTTTAAAGAGTTGTTCAAGTATAATTCAGTGGGATCGACAACCGGTAAAGGCTATGCGGTGGGATGTTTGTTGAGTACAGAGGAAGCTTTGTTGAATCGGGCCGAGGCCTATATTATGAAGCATGAATTTGATTTGGCGTTGGAAGATATTAATTTGCTACTTTCGGAAAGAATATGGGTGAATAAAAATGACGTGGATGCAGACTTTACGGCTTACCGGGTGGATTTAGCAAAAGTTAAAGCATTCTATGATAATAACGATAAATACCTTGATTTGGCCCCGTTCTATGCATCGGAGATTGATGAGGACCAGATGTCGTTGCTAAAATGTGTCGTGGATTGGAGACGGCGGGAGTTTATGCAGGAAGGATTGCGTTGGTTTGACATTAAGCGTTTCCATTTACCGGTGGTTCATGAATTCAAGTTTACGGGCGATCCCGCAATAACCCTCACTGGTGATGATTTGCGCCTGGCGATTCAGATTCCGACAGAGGCACAAGGATTTGGTGTAGAACCTAATCCCCGTTAGTATTAACCGTAAATACTTTAGATTATGAAAAGATATATATTGAACTTGTTTTTGTTGGTTATGCTCTTTTCCGTGTCGGCCTGTTCTGACGATGATTTGGGACCGTCTATTTTTGATCCTTCAACGGAGGAGTTAACTGAGTTAGACTTGTGGATGCAGGCTAATTTCACAAAACCTTATAACATTGAGGTCCTGTATAAATGGTTGGATATCGAGTCGGATATGGCGGCGACCCTCGTGCCCCCGACCGAGGATAATGCGGCGGGGTTGGCCGATGTACTGAAAAAAATCTGGTGCCTCCCTTACGTGAATATTGCCGGCAGTGATTTTTTCTGCAAATTGGCTCCCAAACAGTTGATGTTTATCGGTTCTTCCCGTTATAATTCGGATGGAACCGTCACGAAAGGGTCGGCTGAAGGAGGACGGAAGATCATTATTTATGAAGTGAATCAGTTTGACCGTACTAATGCAACCCGTTTGAAACGTTATATGAAGACGATTCATCACGAGTTCACGCATATTGCTAATCAGACGATCGAATTCCCGAAGGAATATGAATTGATCAGCCCTGGTTACGTGGAACAGTGGAAGAACATGAAGGATCAAGAAGCTTACGATGCCGGGTTTATTTCTCCTTATGCGATGAGTGAACCTTCAGAAGATTTTGCCGAGATGGTGGGAATCATGCTTTCCAATAGTCGTGCCGAGTGGGAAGTTTTGTTGGATAAACCTGCCACTCAGGATGGAAAAGACAAATTGCAACAGAAATTGGAAATGGTGTTGAATTATTATCGGGATGTGTGGAATGTTGACTTGTATGCTTTACAAGAAGAATGCGAGAAAGCTATTTACGAGGTTGTTAATAATGTTAATCCTTGATACCTATGAAAAAGTTAATATATTTATGGTTGTTGGCGAGTGTGTTATTGCCGGTAGCCTGTACGGATGACGATGATGTGTTCTCGGAAGAATCTGGGGTACGTTTGCAGGCGGTGATTGACGAGTGTAACACGACGTTAAGGGGAGCCGAGAATGGTTGGAAAATGGTGTATTACCCGAAAGTCGAAAGTTATGGAGGCTATACTTTTCTTTTCAAGTTCGGGACGAAGAATCGGGTACAGATGATCAGTGATTTTGACATGAGTGAAGACACGGATTATTCTTATAATTTTAATACATCAGAAAGTGTTGTTCTGACGTTTGATTCTTATAGTCCTTTACATCGTTTGGCCGACCCGCAGTACCCGGCTCCTGATTACTCGAATAAAAAAGGTTACGGGGTAGAGGGAGATTTCGAGTTCGTGGTGAAAAAAGTAACTGCCGATACATTATATCTGGTGGGGAAAAAGAATCGGGTAGAGGTCCTGTTGACGAAAGCGACTGGGGAAGATTGGCTGCTAGTTAGTATGATGGCCGAAATGTCTTCCTGTTTTGCTTTGAGTGAGAACGAAAGATTGGGAATGTCGGTTCATGGTGTGTTAATGGCATCGGGACTAGTAGAGTTAGATGATATATATCATATCTGTAAAATATCTTATAAAGACGAGGAAGGAGATGCCGTGTCGGTTGAGAGTCCTTATATTATGACGGATAAAGGGTGTCAGTTCATACAGGAAATTGAAGTGGCAGGAATTAAGTTTGCCGGTTTGAATGTTGATTTAAGTGAGGGTTTCAATAACCGGGAATTTGTTTCTAACGATGAAGGCGGGAGTATTCGGTTCTTTATCCAGAATTTTGCCCCGTTAAATTTGACGAGAGACCAGATTCCGACGTATGTTCCCAATAAGAATATTGCATCTGTCGATCTGTTAAGAACAACGAATGGGAATGATGCACGTTACGTGATTACCGAGATGAGTTCGGAACTGGAGGCACAACGGGATATTATTCGGGAAAAATTACCGAATTTCATTGATTTCTATTTAGAATTGAACCGGAAAGATGGCTATGAGGGTTCTTTCCGGATAGGAGCTTACCAAGGTACTTCCGTGAAGTATTATAATTATGATTTCAAAACCTTCGAGTTGTTGGATAATAGTGTGAATAAGGTTGTCTTTGATAATCAGGCGGCATCTTCATCAACATCAGGTTTTACAGATAAGGATTTGTATTCTATCAAAAAGAATAAGAATACAAAAGCAGTTTATGACGCCTTCTTCTCCGGAGACGGTTTTGTGGTTATCCGAGATTCGGACACCGTGTATTGGATCAGGAGTTTGAAAGATCCGAATGTTTGGATGAAACTGGAGGAAGATTAAGCGTCTCAATATTTGCAAATTGTCCCTACTTACTCCCCCTAGATAAGGGGGAGTGATGTTTATCAAGCGATTTTTAAGATTAGGAGAGGTTGTGGAAAACTAGAAGGTAAAAATTAAAATGAAATGAAAATATTAAAAATAGTCGCTTGTTTGTTGTTTTTCAGTTTTGTTTGGAGTGTCGGTTACGGTGATACCCCGTTAAAGCAAAAGAAAGAAGAACAGGCAAAGC
>DYVS01000026.1:0-13739 GCA_020743075.1 Butyricimonas virosa
AAATCACGCTTACTTCTCCTTAGATTTACTCCATAGGTTTACTTTGTTTAGAAACCGATGTCTACCTGTTGTAGATTCCACTATATAAAAAAGATACCCTTCGACGAGACATCTCCCTTTCTTATTTTTGGCCATTTTCATGGTTTTTACCCCTCATGTAAGCAGAGATGTAAGCAAAATAAGCATTCATGCAAACCATGAAGATACTAGTCCCCCTTGTTATTTCTATTACTAAAATTGTTTTTTGCTCCATTTTGATTATATATTTGCAAATGAAAATATACGCACAACCAATGGCAGAAAATTTTATACATCGTTTACAGCAAAAAGAAAATCGTGCTTACATGGAATTGTACGATCATTATTTTGCCAAGCTGCATAGATTTGCCCGAAGTTTTGTATTTGATGGAGAGGTTGCCAAAGATATCGTCCAAAATGCCTTAATCAAACTGTATGAAAATATTTCTCAACTTGAGTCTGCTGTGAATATCGGGGCATATCTTTGCGTGACTGTGCGCAATAGTTGTCTGAATTATCTACGGGATCAAGGGGTGGAAGATCGTCATAAGATTCTTTACTTGCAAGCCATCGAACAAGCGGAAACATTGGAATGGCTAGACGATGAAGAGTTGATCAAAAATATAAAGAAAATTATTACCGAATTACCGGAAAAATACCGAAACATCTGCGAACTCCGTTTTTATTATAATCTAAAATATTTTGAAATAGCCGAACGTCTTGGTATCAGTGAAAATGTTGCAAAAGTCCAAGTTCACAGATCCATACAGAAAATAAAAGAAGCATTAGCCAATAACAATAACCACATTATAGGAATATTGATGTTCATTTTCCCCATCCTCTCTCTAGCTGAATCTTCACCATTAAATCGGAAATAATTCAAAACAATAGCCTTACCACAAATTTTCAATTCCACCGGAATTACAAAAAAAAATCTTTATTTTTTGTAACCATTCATTATTTACCGTGTTACTCGTATATAATGATATAATTTATACACTATGATAGATTGGTGGATTATTGAAAAAAGTTTAAATAAGAAATTAACACCTCAAGAAAAAAAATGCTTCGACGAGTGGTTAGAGGCGACTCCAAAGCATCGAGTGCTGTATAATAAAATCAAATGTGCCGGTAACATGGATAACAACGCCGAAGACTTTGATCGCTGGCGCCAAGCATTCCTGAAAAAACTAACCACACGTAAACAACAGGAAAAGAAACGTATATTTCTAAAACTGACTGTGGCTGCTGCCGTTTTATTTCTGTTTTTAGGAGGTGGATACTGGTGGTTTAACATGGAAAACAAAACGCATGGCATTGTAGAACCCTTCGCACAAGAACCAAACCGGGGTTCCGTACGTTTAACAACAGCCTCCGGAGAAGTCCTGAACTTGACATCTGAAACTACATCGGATGTGTTGAAGGTCGACGGTGCCAAAATTGTTAAAGACCAAGGTACCCTTATTTATGAGAAAGCCCCCGAGGAACCACAAAGCGAGCAATCCGGATATAACAAAATAGAAGTACCCAAAGGTGCAGAGTATCGTTTGGTATTGAGTGACGGTACCCGAATATGGTTGAATTCGGATACACGCTTGAATTATCCAACAAATTTCGAAAAAAATGTACGCGAAGTGGAAATACATGGTGAAGCCTATTTCGAAGTAAGCCACGATACAAGGAAACCGTTTATCGTACATATCGGTGAATTGACCGTCACGGTGTTGGGGACAGAATTTAATGTCAATACCCGGATTCCAACTCATGTGCGTACAACCTTAGTAGAAGGGAAAGTCCAAGTAACGTTCAAAGAAGGCATTCCATATATTTTAACTCCGGGAGAAATGGCTTCGACAGATGTATTTTCCGGACAAACCACCGTAGAACAAGTAAATATCCAAAAATATATCGCATGGCGTCATGGACGATTCTGCTTTGAAGAAGCGACTATAGAGGAAATTATGCAGGAATTGTCATTATGGTATGACCTGCAGGTGGAATACCAAAACCAGCAAGTAAAACAGGAAAAGTTCAGTGGATATTTACCACGGGGAGAATCAGTTATGTCCATTCTCAAAAAAATAGAACAAACCTCATACGTCCATTTTAAGATGGTACAAAATAAAATTATCGTCGGGTATTGAAATAAAATCCGGAAGAAAACGGCAATTTTCTCCCGGAATGATCAAAACCTTAAAATAACATTTTGTCAAGTATTTATAGTATTAATCAACATTCCAAAAGTATGAAAAAAAATCGAACCATCCGATGGCCCGTAACAATCCGACCACAAGAAATCGGGAAAGTCATGAAATTATTAGTAGTAGTCTTTCTGACTTTGGGCGGTTTAAGTGTATCGGCACATACCTCAGCCCAACAACAGCATGTTACATTAGATTTGAAAGAGTGTACGGTGATGGAACTTTTTCAAGCTATACAGCAACAGACAAATTTATTTTTCGTCTATAATCACCGGAATTTTGAACATATCGGGAAACTCAACGTTCGAGCAAAAAACGAAAAAGTGGAGGCTTTACTGAAACGTCTATTCAAAGATTCGAAACTCGATTTTGTATTCAATGAACAAACGGTGATCATCAAACCTCAAGAAACTAAAAAAAATGTCGTTCAGGGAATTATCAGAGATAAAGATAAATCACCATTACCGGGTGTGACCATTATAATAAAAGGGACAACCACGGGAGTAACATCTGATAAAGACGGTCGGTTCAAACTAGTTCTACCATCTTCCAAAGAAACAACACTGGTATTTTCTTTCGTGGGAATGAAAACGCGGGAAGTAGTTTGGAAAGGCGAACCCGAATTACATATCACGATGGAAGAAGAAGCCACCCAAATGGATGAAGTGGTGATTACCGGCTACCAAACGGTGGACCGCCGGAAATCCACCAGTTCCGTAACCTCCGTGAAAATGGAGGATTTGAATATTCCGGGAGTTTCTTCCATCGACCAGATGTTACAAGGACAAATTCCCGATTTAATTTTCATGAGCAACTCCGGAGAAGTTGGCGTGGTACCCAAGTTACGTATTCGCGGAACTTCCACGTTGATTGGTAATCGCGAACCGTTGTGGGTATTGGATGGTATCGTGATGCAGGATCCCGTTGATGTACCGGCATCAGACTTGAATGATCCTGATTACATTAATCGTATCGGTAACGCCATTGCCGGAATCAACCCGCAAGACATCGAGCGTATTGACGTGCTGAAAGATGCCGCCGCAACCGCTCTTTACGGTACTCGTGCCGCCAACGGGGTTATCGTAGTAACCACCAAAAAAGGACGCATCGGACGCCCTATTGTTAATTACAATTTAACGACCACTTTTCGTCAACGCCCTTCTTATAACGACCGGGCCATTAACGTGATGAATTCCAGGGAACGTATGCAATTTTCTCGCGAATTGGTCGCACAACACTATCCATTTCCGGATGACATAAACATGGTTGGTTACGAGGGGCTATTGAATCAATTATATAATCACGAACTAACCGATGAACAATTCGAGAAAGAAGTGGAACGTCTCAGTGTTATCAACACGGATTGGTTCGATTTATTAACTAAAAACTCTGTATCACATTCTCACACGATCAGTATTTCCGGAGGTTCGTCTGAAGCAACTTATTATGCCTCGATCGGCTACACTCGTGATAATGATGTAGTTTGGGACAGTAATAACGAACGCTACACGGCTACGATGAAAATGAACGCTAACCTCACTTCCTGGTTTAACGCTTCGCTGAACGTGAACGGGAATGTTTCTACCCGTCAGTATTATCAACAGGAATTGTCACCGATGGATTATGCCTATAAAACCACCCGGGCGTTACCCGCATATGACGAGAATGGGGAATATTTTTATTTTCAGAAAAGAAAATGGGGAACCATGAGTCCGGAATATTATCGATACAATATTCTCAATGAATTGGAAAACAGTTCCTACAACCAGCGTGGTTCTGCGTTATCTGTTACAGCAAACTTACAATTCAGTCTGATAAATTGGCTGAAAGCGAATGTTATTGCATCCTACCAAACATCGAATACGATTCAGGAGAGCTGGTGGGGAGAGCAAACCAATTATGCCGCAAAATTACGAGGTACAGAATATGGTATATTGCCAGAACCAAGAACCGAAGGTGAACCGGATTATCTAGGTAATCCTACCTATACCGGGGGAACAAGCCTCTTACCCTATGGAGGAGAACTTTCACACAATCAATCAGATAACAACTCTTACACAGTACGTCTGCAATTAGACGGGAACTACTCTTTCGGCAAATCAGATCAGCATAATATTAGCGGTTCCATCGGTTTTGAAATGAGTTCTACCCGCAACCGAGGTTATTCACGTACCGAGCGTGGTTATTACAAAGATCGGGGAATGAGTTTTGTGAATGACATTGATCATGAGAAATTTCCCGATTATGCCCAGTGGGTACTACAAAATCCCGCTCGAATGACTGATGGTAAAAGTAATACCATATCAAGCTATGCTTCCATATCTTATAGTTACTACAACTATTTTACCGTGAATACCAATGCTCGCATGGATGGCTCCAACGCATTCGGAGACCAAAGTAACGACAAACTGTTGCCTATCTGGTCAGCTTCTGCCAACTGGAACATTTCGGAGTTACCCGGTTTGAAAGAGGCAAAGTGGTTGGACTTTCTCCGTCTGAAAGCATCGTTTGGTTACCAAGGAAATATGCTCAGTGATCAAAGTCCGGTGATGATTATATCCAAAGAACCGCTAAATTCTCATTTCGGGGAGAACGTGGCTTCCGTTTCACGCTATCCCAACCCGAACTTAAAATGGGAAACTACCACTTCTTACAATTTAGGCATGGAGCTTGGACTGTTTCAAAGAAAAGTAATGATAGAGGCTGAATACTGGTGGAAACACACCGAGGATGCCTTTATGGATAAATCCATCGCAATGATGAACGGGGTTCCCAATGATATTTACCAAGTAAATCAAGGTGATATTGATAATCACGGGTATAATGTATCCCTGACCTTCATGCCGTACCAATCTCAAGATTGGTTCTGGTCCGTATCGACTTCTATTTCCAAAACGTTCAATAAAATGAAGAGCAAAGTGGATGTCGATCAGTATGAACTTTCAAACTTCCTCAACGGTTCGGCTCTCGTAAAAGGTAAACCGATCGGCACTTTTTATTCCTACAAATTCATCGGGCTGAGTCCTGTAAATGGAGGACCGATGTTCGACGATTATGCCGATAATCCCGAAGTATTACGTGGTTTGAATAAATACGACACATATACTCGTGTCCTGACTCCCTCCGGACGACGTGAACCAACCATATCGGGAAACTTGAATACCACGTTACGTTGGAAAAATATCCGGCTGAACGGAAGTTTCGCATATAGTCTCGGCAACAAGATTCGCCTGTTTGCTATTTACAACTCAGCTAGCGATGCGGTGATGGATGCCCAAAATATACGACCCGAAAATAACGTCAGCAAGTTCTTCTTGAATCGCTGGCGCAAACCGGGAGATGAGCGACACACGAACATTCCGGCTATTATAGGAAAAGGAGATGATAACTATTCCCTGTATGAAAGACATTGGAGCGATAAATATCAAGATATTCAGCCATTGGCTACTTCCGTGTGGGAAATGTATGATTACGGCGACCACCGTGTTGTGAGCGGCAATTATTTGAAATGCTCCAATTTGGGCCTAACCTATCAGTTCACGGAAACGATACTGAAAAAATTGCGTTTGTCACGATTGGATGTATCATTTTCAGCCACGAACCTGTTCACTATTTCGGCTAAAGAACTGAAGGGACAAACCCCAACCCAAGGAGGTTTTGCCAGCATCCAGTTGAGCGATCGGCCTACATATACTTTAGGATTAACTGTTTCATTCTAAAACATCGATTACATGAAAAAAATACTTGTTCTATGTTGCGTGGCAAGTTTATTCTGCGGATGTTCCCGTTTTTTGGAAGAATACTCGCAGGACCTCGCTAAAGTGGAAACTTTTTCCGATCTGGATGAAGTACTATTGGGAAAAGGTTATTTGCCATCAGGCAGATTCGAGAATAATACTTACGGAGTATCACCCGTGAATGCTTTCTTTCAAGCCACCCATCACATGGCAGACGAATTGGCTTTTAATGAACGAAGCAATGTAGGCGATCTTGCCGGAATACAACCTCAGATGTTCGGTTGGTACACGTGGCAACAAAGCGTCGGTCTACCATACGAGGGTAATTCGCGTACTTCGGAAAGCAAAGACTGGAAACAGGCGTATTCCTGTATCAATATTTGCAACATGGTACTGGCTTCCGTCAATGACCTGTCCGTGAATAATCAAGTGGAGGAACTACAAAAAAAACGTATCAAGGGAGAAGCTCATTTCCTGCGAGCTCTTTATTATTTCACCTTGGGTAATTTATACGGACAACCGTATTGTACCAAAACGTTAAGTACTCCGGCCATACCGATCAAATTAACGGAGTACGTGGAGGACAAGGATTATACCGTCAACACGGTAGAGGAAGTATACACCCAAGTTCTTGACGATTTGAATGAAGCCGAGACTCATCTAAAGGATAACGAAGTGAAAAACTTTCCTTACCGGGCGGATATTATTACCGTTTATTTATTAAAAAGCAGGGTGTATCTTTACATGCAAAATTGGAAAAAAGCCTTGGAATATGCTAACTTGGTATTGGATAAGCGTGACGGATTATTGGACTTGAATACACATACCCCGGATACGGAAGTATTAACCAAAGCGTCGCCCGAAACTATTTTCTCCATGGGAGGATACCCACTGGCCGGTTGCATGTATTGTTCTAGAGAAGAAGAGAGCAAGTATCCGGCTTACGTCGTTTCCGAAGATTTGCTCTCGGCTTTTATCGAAGGCGATAATGATTGGCGCACGCAATATTATATCATGAAAGAATCCATAGGAGGTATGTCGACGAATTATGTCTACACGGATGCGTGGGTACTCTCGAAGGTAAAGGGCTGGGAATACGGTTATAAGGAATCTTCCGACCATTTTATGTTCCGGACAGCGGAGGCATATTTGAATGCGGCAGAAGCAGCAGCTTATTCAGAGGACGAGACAACAGCCCGCACAATGCTCAAAACACTACTGGATCATCGCCTAAAAGAAAGTCATGAAGTGACTGAAAGCGGAAAAGAATTAGTGGACCTCATCCGCCGCGAACGTCAGTGCGAGCTATGCTTTGAAGGTCATCGTTGGTTTGATTTGCGCCGTTACACGGTATGTGACAAATTCCCGTATTCTAAAAAGATTACACATCGTTATATCAAATACGTGAAATCGGGTTTCTATCCTGTCATCTCAACCCCAACCGAAATCGTGGAATATGTTTTGGAGGAAAACGACGCAGCCTACACGCTGACGCTCCCCAAAGAAGTTTTGGATTTTCAGAATACACTACAAACAAACCAACGCCCGGTTCGCAAAGGGAAATCGATACCTATCGGTAATTAACGGATATATAAACGAAAGAAATATGAAATCAGAAATATTAATTTTTATAATTGCTTTGACAGGTTGTTTGTGTGCTTGTCAGCAAGAAGACGAGTTGGAGCCACTTGATGTGACCAATTCTTTTGCCACTTCACCCGGTGCCACGGACGAGGAAACGAAACTCAAGGAGGATTTTTACAATACCACCGGATGTCATCTCCTTTTCAACGATACGCTCCGACACGAATACAAGGGAACGGATGAGAACGGAAAGCCTTATTATGAAACAGAACTTTTAGGACTGGAATACCAGCTAACAAGTACAAGTAACTTTCGCTTTAAATTTGACTACCTGCAAACGTTGGAACAAAAACGTCAAGTTACTGCATTCTTGCAGAATGACTTGCTACCGTATATTAAAAACGTGATGCCTTACTCCCTGTTAGTGGCTAATGGTATTGATGAATATCAACGAAATACCATGGACGTCAGTTATGATTATGTCGGTTCCCCGTTAACTTACAACAATTTGCGCTGTTTAGCCCTAAATGTCAGCGGACTGTGGGAATTGACTCAAGAAGAGCGTAAAGCCTATGCACAGGACATTTGCTGCGAAATAATTTTTGCCTCTTTCGGGGGAACCGCAGGCAATAAGTATACAGATGGAAAAGCAGGACAGTTTTTCTCGATTAACTATAATAATTATTCCACTCCCAAGTCATACTGGTGGGATCCCACGAATATCTTGAACCCGTTGGAGTTGGGATTTCTGGAAGATCCTTATGAAAATAATTTTTCCTCCCCGAAAGAGGATGCCGTGGCTTATATCAAAGCCTGCCTGTCAATGACGGAAGAGGAATTCTTTGAAAAATACGGGGAGAATGACATCAATGGATATACCAGACAGAAATATGATATCATCAAACCGTTACTCGAAGCAACCGGAATTAAATTTAATTGATTATGAAAAAGTATATAATAGCTATATTTGTATGCTGTTGGGCGATATTCAGCTCGTGCAGTGATGATGACAAGTTGCCGAATATCAATCCCGCCGCAACGGGTGAATACACGGACGAACGTGACGGAAATACCTACGGATGGGTACAAATCGGCGATCTGGAATGGATGACTTCCAACCTTAGATATTATTCGGAGGCACCTTATTACGAATGCACGTACGATCTATTCGGGGCTAACTATGCGGTTAAGGTTCGCTCTCATCTCCTCGATATCGATTTCGCTGCAGATTACAAGGAATATGGGAACTTCTATACCTGGGAAGAAGCTCGCACGCTTTGTCCCGAAGGTTGGCGTTTGCCCACCGACGAGGACTGGAAGAATCTGGAAATAGCATTGGGAATGTCTGCCGGAGAAGCCAATTCGGAAGGTTGGCGGGGAGACCAAGAAGCCACCCTTCTCCGTCAGGGAGCGGAAGGAACGGGCATGGCATTTCAATTAGGAGGTGAAGTTGCTGATGCAGAATCTTGGGGGCAATCCCCTTTCTTGTGCTTTGTCGGTGAATACGGGTATTTTTGGTCGGCTTCGGCAGTAGAGAACAACGGTTTACAGACCACTACCGTCTGGTTCCGCAAAATATGTGCCCATTACACGACGGTCTACCGAGGATCGGTGACTCTGTCAAGATTGATGCGGGTACGTTGTTGTCGAGATGCAAAAAAATAATAAACTTACAAATAATCTTTATGAATAAAATTTTCTTTTTTATCGCAGCATTGCTATTATGCAGTGCCTGCACTCCCCGCCACGAAGGATTCGTGATACGGGGCAGTTTCCCCGGACTACAGAATGGAATGGTGGTTTCGCTTCGCAGTATGGAAGGTGAAGCGATATTGGCCACGGATACGATTAAAAACGGCAAATTTGAACTACAGGGCATAACTGCTTCACCGCAGTATTGTAATTTGGTAATCAGTTCTAACACCTCTTCATTCGGCGTGAGCAAAATGGTTAATATTTATATGTTCCTCGATAACTCCAAATTGACGGTGAACACAGCCCATTTAGACAGTCTACAATTTGTACATCCTCTCATATCGGAAATCGCCGTACCGAAAGCCCGTGTAGAAGGAGGTCCGTTACAGCGAGAGTATTATGAATATCGCGATACCTTAATGCCTTTGCTGTTGGCAGCCTCGGAAGTGAATACCGCTTTAATCACGCTGAATATGCAAGAAAATCAGTATACAACGGAGGAATTCGACAAACGATTTGATGAACTATACCCCAAGAAGCTGACGGCGGAAACGGTTGTCGATGCTGCTAAAATGGAATTTATCCGCCGACATCCGCAATCACCGGTATCGCTTTTCATCGCAGAAGGTTTGTTGAACACCACTTTCACACGCACTCCCGAAGAGATAAAGGAACTGACACGCATTGCCGAACAAATCGAAGATACCGTACGTCGTCCCCGTGTATTAAAGATGGCGGAAATCGCAGGAACATTGTACAAGGGAGCATCATACAAGGACATTGAACTGACCGATCCGACAGGCAAAACCGTGAAACTGTCTCAGTATCTACTTCCCGACCACTACACGCTGGTAGACTTCTGGGCATCATGGTGCGGTCCCTGCCGCTGGGCCATCCCCAAGGTTGAGCAAATTTACAAACACTCCCCCAAAGATCAACTAACCGTGATCAGCATATCGGTCGATCAAAAGAAAACAGACTGGGAAACGGCAATGAAAGAAGAAGCCATGCCTTGGACCCAGTTGTGGACAGGCAATCGTGACCAAGTTACCGCCGCTCAACGTGCCTACAACATCAGTGGCATTCCACGCTTGATGCTCATTGCCCCTGATGGCAAAATCGTTTTCAGCGGTAACGATGCTAACGCATTACGGGTAGCTGTTGAAGAACATTTAGAGAAATAAGATATACCAAATATTAAACAAAAGAAAATATATAAAATAATGAGAAAACTCTGTTTTTTGTTACTGTTGGGAGCTACTGCCTGTACGCAGCAGCCTACCGATCATTTTATCCTACGGGGCACCATTCCCGGGGCCATGGACAGCACGAAAGTAACCCTGCGCGACATCACCCGATGGGACAAAGATTTAGCCAGTGCTTACGTCATTGACGGGAAATTCGAATTGCGCGGACAACTGGACGCTCCCACCCTGTGCAAATTTACCCTAAGCAACGTAGATTATATCCTACGTACAAAGCAAAATCAAGAATTGGCACGTTGTCACGAGCTTAATTTTTTTGTCGAAAACGGTAAACTCTCCTTTACCACACCACATATCGACAGCCTGCCGCATGCGTACAAATTTGACGATATCTTGAAGGAAAATAACTATCGATTGGAAGGTTCTACCGCTCAAGAAGCATATTACCGCTACCAACAACAAACCCTTCCGTTGCGTTACGGCATACAGGAACTTCGCAGGCAGGGAAATCAAATCCCGGACTATACCAGCCGATTGATAACCATGAATGTAGAACTAGACAAAACAAGCCGGGCATTTATCCGCAACAATGACAATCTGGCAACTAATCTCTATATTGCCGGAACATTGAAGAAACCTGCATTCACCTACGATCAAGATTATCTTGATGAACTGGAACAACTTTTTGCTTCTTGCCAAGATACCTGTACCGCACTGAAAGATTTCCGCCATTATCTCCGGGATGCTTCCCGGCTGGTTCAAGGAACTCCATTGCAAGAAGGTGACCTAGTCGATGATAAAGGAAAAAATGTATCGCTAATCGCCCAGTTGAACCTAGAAGGGTACACGCTGATTGATTTTTGGGCTTCGTGGTGTATTCCCTGTCGAGTGAGCCTGATATTACTACGTGAAATATATAAAACTCACGGGGATACAATTCGTTTCATCAGCGTATCCCTCGATCAACAAGAAACTGACTGGCAAAAAGCCTTGAAAGAAGAGAACCTGCCGTGGGCACAATTCCGCAGCCTTCCCGAACAGACCAAGGCATTCGCAGAACAATATAATCTCATTGGTATTCCTGCCTTCTTTATCATAGATAGCGAAGGACGAATTGTCTTTTCCGCTAGTTCCATTAAGGAACTGATGGAACAACTACCTAAAATGATTACAGACTCTACACACTGACAACTAGCTGCATACCCGCCCTTTGGGTATCGAAAGCACCTATTAGAGTAGGTGCTTTCTTACTTTCCATCATTTTCACAAGTAACATAATTATATCAGTCAAAATATCGAACGAATACATGTGGACACCTTAGTTTTCCAAGGAATATTTTTTACCTTCCAATATCCACCTTCCCGGTTGTTCACCTTTTAAATAGTAGTTAAAATAATCCATCACACGAGACGTTTGATCCAACATATTCTCAAGCAAGCCAATAGTATGCCCCTCTCCTTCATAAGTTAGTAATATACACGGTTTGCCTAAACGACGCATCGTGATATATAATTCCAACCCTTGACGCCAATCAACAGCCCGGTCATCCGCCCCAAATACCATTAACAAAGGTGTCTGAATATGTTGAGCTTGAAACACCGGGGAATTTTTAATGTACTCTTCCTCGATTTCCCACCAAGGCAAACGAAAACGAGCCTGTCCGGTCTCAAACATTTCTTGGTTTGAACGTCCGTTTTCCCAGTATATACTATTGTACATACTGACCATATTCGTAAGAGGAGCACCAGCCACGGCTGCAGCAAACATCGAAGTCTGAGAAATAATATAAGCAGTCTGATAGGCCCCCCAACTATGCCCAAGCAATCCTAAATTCGTCGAATCTATATCCCCACGCTTCAAAACCTTTCGAACGGCAGCAATAACACAATCGGCTGCAGACTCTCCGGGATGGTTTACCTCATAACGAATGTCCGGTTGAAAAACAAAATAACCCTGTAGCACAAAGTTCATCATATTATAAGTTTCCCGGGCAGAAGGATACGTGAAAGCATTGAGCCGCTGAGATAATAATTCATAGAGATGAACGATCATCGGATATTGTTTCCCCTCCTGATAATTCACGGGATAAAACAAGGCACCTTTCAGTTCCTGACCACGAGAATTCCGATAATGAATCAACTCACTTTTTCTAAAACGTAATGAATCACTTTGTCTTTGAGTTGCAACCACGGATCGTATCGCACGAAATTCCTCATCGGCATAAAACAATTCCGCAGAAGTAATATTATCTTCCCGGGCAAACAGATAACAACCTTTTGTCTCCGCTTTTACTAAACGAGAATAGTTATAAGGTCCATACAATAACTGCCGATGCTGTCCTTTCGGATGATAACGAAATACTCCCGTTTGTCCGTCACGACCTTTAGCCCGTAATAAAAACTCCTTATTAACAGGCAGATTTCCCCGATGCATGGAACGGAAAACGATTCCCCGCTCACGCCCCTGAGTAAGTCGTTTCGTCTTTAACGTGGCGAGATCGATACTCCAAATATCATACTCATCATAACACCAAAACTCCTTATCTCCCGCAAGCCATCCGGCAAGCCCAAAAGAAGGAGCAATATCAATAGGACCATCATAATATGCATCACTCCATTCCACTGAAAGTTGACCCGTCAAATTGATTAATTTTCCACGTGCGACATGATATGCCCACCAATTTTTATCCTTGAAATAATAAACATATTTTCCTTCACGCGAAAAAAATGCCGACAAAATAGTATTTTCCAACAAAAGAGTACGCTGACCGGTAGCAGTATGTACCAAGTACCAGTCTCGACGTGGTTCTCTATAATGAGGCTGATAAGGCTTGTCATCCACAATTAACACATAATCTCCGTTAGGAGCAATAGCAGCCACTTCAGAAAAAGTAGAGTCCGCTATTTGCTTCCATCGTTTTTCCTCCGGCCACCAAGCACACAAAAACCCCTTCGCCCGATTTGCATAATAACGATTTTTTTGTCTGGATTGAATTTCACGATCTTTCCAATGCCAGATATCAAGTGCTTCCTTTTGCGGGATTGCTCCCATTTGTCTTTTAGGTATCAAACTAAAAAATAATATTTTCCCATCTGCAGACCAATGCGGGGAATAAAATTTACTTACCTCCATATTCTCCGGTAAACCATCTTTCATATCTTCAAGCAACGAATTATAGTGCAATTTACCTTTAATATTTTGAAGCACTCTAATATCTACCCCCGGATGCACTGCAATGCTGTCAGAACACACTTTTACCAATGTCAATCCCCAAGAATCCCATTTCAATTTTTCATAT
>DYVS01000027.1:0-5729 GCA_020743075.1 Butyricimonas virosa
GAATTAGCCCAATATCCCCAGTTATAAGGTTCAAAATAACGACGGATCTTTCCATCCTCATCATAGGGACTCCAGTAAGGATTTAATTTCACATAATCAGAAAAGGCACCATAAGGAGAATTTTTTGCACCATTCAACCCTATCGATAGACGGTTATTGAAGATCAATTCTTGATGCTTATACTGCAAATTTATTTCCCCGTTAAAATTTTCTCTTTTTGAATCTTTCATGACTCCTTCTGTAAAATTATATTGCAGAGAAAGCGAATACCTGAAGCTCGCATCTCCTCCTTCAATTCTCATATTATGACGATGCCCGACACCCGTACGTAATGGAATAGATAACCAATCCGTATTCACCCCTTTTTCAACCTGAGCCAAAACGGCATTGTAGTATTCTTTAAACTGAATCTCGTATTCTGGTCCTAAAGTCGTTGTATGATAATACCCCGACAACTCTTCTACTCTTAGTTTATCACGTGAATTCAACACGTGATAATCACTTAAATCCGGAGTCTCTATATTCAACTCTCCTTTGTAATAGAATTTCAACTTACCGGGTTCCGGCTCTCTCGTCGTGATTACAATAACCCCGTTAGCTCCCCGGGACCCGTAAAGAGCCGTTGCCGATCCGTCTTTTAGTATCGTAATAGAGGAAACTTCATTCTCGTCCAAGTCCATCATCCGTTGTAAAGTTGTCTCAAAACCATCCAAAATAATTAACGGTGTATTCAACTCGGCACTGGAATTATCCTGTAACTCCCCGATATTCGGTAAACTTGCCGCTCCCCGAATTTGCACTTGTGGCAAAGAATTAGGGTTCGATCCCAAATCATTATTTGCAATCATATTGAAAGCTGGATCGATATTGGCCAATGTTGTTATCAAATTACGACCTTTAAACTCCTTCAATTCCTTATCCGTCACAACCCTCACTGCTCCTGTATAGCTTTCTTTACTTTTCTTAAAAATACCCGTGACAACCACATCATCTAATGTTTCCAACTGGGCCACCATCACCACATGAACCGTGTCTTTACCCACGTATTTTACCTCTTGCGTCTGCATCCCGACAAACGAAAACACCAAAATGCAATCCTTCATTTCAGGAATTGTCAACTTATAACTACCATCAACATTTGTTGCCGTACCCAAAGAAGTTCCTTTTAATAAGATTGTTGCTCCAGGAATCGGTTCTTTTTTCTCATCCGTCACTCTTCCGGTAATCGTGATCTCTTTCTTCTCTTCTTGTTGGTTCATGTTCATTAACTGTTCACGAATAACAATAATATCCCCTTCAAAACGATAAGTTAATCCCGTATTAGCTAACACTCGCTTTAACACACTCTCAACACTTTCGTCTTTCGCTTTCACTGAAACACGTTCCAGTCCCTGTGTCTGTTCCGTGTTAAATACAAAAGACAAAGCCGTTTGCTTCTGTATCTCCCCAAATAAAACTTTAATAGATACATTCTTTAAATCTAAATTCACTTTCTCTTGCTGTGCATGCGTATTCGCTACAAGAGTAAAGGAAAATACAAACATAAACAACGTGTACAATTTCATAATCAACCATTTTTTTCGCCACCCATGTTCACAACGATGGGGACACAATCGTTTTTTTTTCATAACTTTGTGAAATAAAATTTGTATTAATGATAAAAGATGCTCGAACATCTTTTATTGATTTGCTTTGTTTAGACCGGAATCAGCTCGAACTCATTCCGGTTTTTTGCTTACCTCATTTTGATATCCAGATTTCCTTTCCTTCCACGGCAAAAGTAACACCAACCGCACTTTTAATTGCCCTCAAAATATTATCAATCTTTTCGTAACGTTTCACGTGACCTGTAAAGTGTAACTCCTTTAATTGTTCATTAGTATAAAAAATATCCACGTCATACCACAAAGAAAGCGTGTTCATAATCTGCTCCATCGTTTGATTCTCAAATACAAAAAAACCATCTTTCCAAGCAATATAAGGCTCAATATCCACGTTTTTCACGTTCAAGGAAGCATCCGTTCGTCTATATTCACCTAATTGTGAAGGTTTCATCCGAATTTCTTGTCCTCCATTCTCTGCACTCAAACCGATTGATCCTTCTACCAATACGGTCTGCACCCGTTCTCGATCATGCGTATTTACGTTAAAAGACGTCCCGTACACTCGGATTCTCACACCATCAGCAATTACGTAAAAAGGACGCTTTTCATCTTTTTTCACTTCGAAAAAGGCTTCCCCCGTCAAATACACCTCTCTTCTCTTCTTATCAAACATCACCGGGAACTTTAATTGAGTGGCAGAGTTTAATTGTACCGTTGAACCATCAGCCAAGGTAATCCGGTATTCCCCTCCCCTCGGCGTTTGTAACACATTATATTGCAAATTTTCCCTCTTATTCCCATCCGCAAAATACACGATTCCACCACCGGAATTCTTTGCGTTAACCCCTTCGCTCACGACAATATCACGGACTGTATCATGTTGCAAAACCATCGACTTCCCATCCGCCAAAATCAAAGTTGCCTTCGTTTCCCCCGGAAGAATATCCACGGTAGCAACCTCCACCGGTTGCTTTCGTTCATTATTTCTTAACATCACGAAAATTGCCCCCAAGGGAAGTAATAACATCGCCGCGTATTTCAACCATACCCAGATACTCCTTCTCTTTATACCGACACGTTTTTCACAACGCTCGTAAGCTACTCTATGGTCAATTTTTTTGTACATCCTGTACTTGTATAAAATATCCTTTCCCTCACAAATCCGATCAAACATAGCCCGGTTCTCTGGTGCCACATCCATCCATCTTTGCAATTCCTGCATTTCTTCATCCGTAATCATCCCGGATAAATAAAGATGCATCATTTCAACCATTCTAAATTTATAATCATCCATAGCTTATCCTTTTCTATAATTAGAACAACAACCTATTTCAAGAGAGGTACAAAAAATAAAAGAAATTTCATCCCAAAAGTAACATTCTTTACGGACGACTCATTCTCAATACATTACAAAATAAAAAAATCAGATTATTCCCAAAGACATCATCACGAAATACACCCGTCCCAAACGTTCCCGAATATATGACATGGCCCGTTTTTTCTGTGTTTTAACCGTTAATATGGATAAATTCAACAAAAGAGCAATCTCCTCGTTTCCTTTTCCTTCCAAATGCAATAAAAAGATATTCCTACATTTATCCGGAAGTTCATCTATCGTCTTAAACAACAGACGATACAACTCTTCCTCCATCATTTTCAAATCAATATCATCCCCTTCATTCTCAAGATTCAATGAGGCAAGATACTTCTCTTCCACGTTCTTATGTTTCAGATGATTCAGACTGGCATTCTTCACCGAATTATAAAGGAAACTACGAAAAGCATTGTAAGTCGGATATCGAGCATCTCGTTCCCAAACGGCAATAAACACCTCCTGCACAATATCCTCCGCCACGTCCTGTTGCTCGACAAATCCCATTGCGAAAAGAACCAGCGAATTATAAAATTCGCTGAACAATTCACGAAATGCTTCTGTCTGTTTCGTGTTTATACGTTGTAAGAACTGTTCTTCCTTTTCTGGCATGAATACAATTTTCAATCCGATCACAAAATTAGAAATTCAAATGAACAAACCTATGAATCATAAAAATAAAATCATTCTCCACCATAAAAAGATCCGACAAAAAAAGGACCGATTCCTATACTATATAGAAACCAGTCTCTCAACTATGTAAACTACGAAGATCTTAAATTCGTTCTTTTTGCAATCCTTGAAATTTCATTTGTATTAATCCTCGCCAATAATGAAAACCTCCACACAAAATCTTACACATCAGCACGCATTCGGTACTTTGCTTCCGGATTAATTGTAACGAGGAAGTGTACAAAAGCCTATCCAAGTTGTTAACACGTATCCGGATAATCCTTTTCTCTACCACTCCGGAAGTACTGGTTAACCAATCCACATCGAACATTCCCAGAAGAGAATAACAATAAAAAGCAGAATGCTCGTAGGCATACCAATTTCCATCCTCCTGATAAAGAAAAATATATTCTTCATTCCGTTTTTCCTTTTGCAATATCTCTTCCAGTTCCATATACATATGAATTTTATTGAACAATAATTATTTTACACGCTTTTGTCTTACCGCCAACAACCGAACTCATCTGCACCCTTCCGCTTCTGTTGCTTCCGAAACCGATATGCAGATAAGCATGAGTATAATAATTACTATTAAGCTCCGATAAAAAACCGTCTACACCCGGGAAGGCAGCAGGCAAGCTGGCGGTAGGATGCAAGGCCAACCAGGTAGTAGACGACGGATTCATAATCTGTATGGTCCAGTTATGATTTGTAACATTCAATAAATCCAAAACATACGAATCGCTATCTTTTAGGGTTGAGATTTCCGGGTTCCAACTAACATCAACAAACTGGGACAAATTATCACAAGTTAATGTCAAGATTGTAGATACAGCTGCAGAGGCTGCTGCAAAATCTCCTGTAATCTTATATTTATTACTCCCTAACGATTGAACTTGTAAATTAGTAAGCCAAGTTACCCCACCCGTTACCACAGGAGTAATACCACGACTTGAATATACCGTGCAAATTTCAATACCGTCAGCAACAGAGGTCGTTTGGTTTTTACCGTACAAGTTAAACACGTTATTGGACATCGTCATCCGGTGTTGGGCGTCAGCCACGATACAAGGGAAATCGGAATCTTCATCCGTCAACTCCACCTTCAAGGCATTTGACGGAGCAAAATTGATAGCATCCGTCACGTTGGTATATCCCGGACCATTCACGCTTACCACCGTAATTATATAACGATGATTCCGCACGACATTCAAAGGTGTCTCTCCATTATCTACCATCACCACTTTATAATACCCCTCTTTCTCTTTATACTTGGCCTTAATAATCACACCCATATAATCAGCTACAGTACAATTCCGCTCGTAGATATACAAAGAAGGAGTTTCTCCGTCAGACCATCCATTTGCATAATTAAAAGTACTACCGGAAAGAGGACGTCCCGTCACGGGAGTAACAACTGTTGAATAATTTGTAGGTGTCAGATAGCCACGATCAAACCCTTTGTTCACCGTTATACTCTGAATGACAAAATCATTCAGTCCATTCACCGCACTGACCATCCCTTTCTTCACCTGTACGCAAGCCGCCACACGTAACAATTTTACCCCCTCGGCTTTCGTCACGATATTTATCCCTGTCGGGAGTTCAACACGTCCCCACATAATCAAAGGCATCACGTGATCTTCCAAACTTCCGGAAGTCATCGCTGTTGTCTTTAAAGCGGGAATAGCTGCACTCTCCAACATATCGGAAGTAATATCATTAAAATTCAATCGATCCGTCCCCCCATCAAAAGTACGCCCGTTAGTCACCAGATGAATGACACGTCGTTTTGAGGTAACATCCAAACGTATGGAGAAAGAAATTTCCGTCCCGCTTGGTGTCAACTCCCCTCCATCCACTTTCACCCGCTCCATGAACTTACCATCCTCATCAAACACAAGCACGTCCACATTCTTGATCTCGCAGTCCGTGTAAGAACGGGCAAGCGAATGTACGTTTTCTGGCTCCGGCAAGGTTACCGAAAGAGCAACGTTCACTTTACCATATGCAGCTCCTCGATTTTCATCTTCGCCTCCGTTACTACAAGAGGCGAAGAGAAAAACGACTAGCACGTATAT
>DYVS01000028.1:0-22833 GCA_020743075.1 Butyricimonas virosa
AGCAGCAATGTTAGACTGCCACTCCAATGAAATGGATTTCAATTTTTCGACGGTTGAAACATCCCGCCCATGTAAATCCATGTTAGCCACAGCGTACATGAAATAACGCCCGTAAGGAATCAACATCTTGAACTCGACATGGGGAGTTTTGGATTCCGCCGTAGTCTCATCCTCGGCATCCGCATCATTACGCTCTCCTTCTCCCTTCACTGTGTATTCTGTAATCAGATAGCTTTTCACCAGATCACCATCCCGGTCATACAACAACACGGTAAGGCTAGTAATATCTTTTATGGCATCACCCGCTGTCCTACTCATTCCGTTCAACGCCGGGGTCAATGGTTTGAAATTTACCACGGCTGTCAATCGACTTGTTCCCTCGGGAATAAAATCATCTTCTCCCTCCAGCAAATCATCCCTGCAAGCAGTAGCAAACAGTATGATCAGTATATATAAAAAAATATATAAAATAGAGCGTTTCATATTCCTAAATATTTCTTTATTTACAACCCAAACTCCGGCTTAAGTATCTTCTCGCTATAAGGACGCACGTCCACTTCACAAGTCATCTCATTATTTGAATCATCATTCAAGGTAATATTAACCACAACATGCGTGTTTCTCGGAAGCTTTTTCAAATTCTTGAGAACTTTATTCTCCAAGTCTGCCCCGTCAAGCCCGATACCGATAGAATACTCTTCTCTAGCAGAGTTTCCTTCCAACAAATAAATAGATTTTTTTAAGCCGATCTCTTTTCCCTTGGGCAAAACAACGTTAAGTCCCTGTTGTTTATAATCGTACTCTTCTACAGGCGAAGGGCTATCATAAGAGATTATCGTTATGTAAGACTTACCATCTATTTCTTCCTCACCGTATTTCACGTTATGTGGCAAGTAATACTCGTATCTTGACATCTTACTAATTGTAAGCCCCGTTAATTTCCGCTCTTTCGTACTATTATTCGTAATCTTGAAAGAAAATTTCACGGCTGCCCTCGTCACGAAAAGATCACATGAAGAATCCGTATCGGGAACATCAACCTCATGACATTCGCTCATGGGCAATGCCCCGGTAAGCTGTGCGGAATTTTCTTCTAAACGAATGGTCAAATCAGATAGATCAGGGAGTTCTTTCCACAAAGAAATTCCCGAAAGATATTTTGTCAATTCCAGATCCTCCGTATTAGTAGAGTTTCCACGCCTAACCTTAATATCCTTGTTTTCCTCGTTCACGAAAAGATAAATTTTCTTCTTCTCCTTGCCCATAACCTTGAATCTCTCGTACCCGTAACTCTCGACTGCAGCAAGGGATACAAGACGATTGGCTTCCACGTTTCCGTCCTTATTCACCACGATAATACGCAACGTTTGCATTTTCTCATTGTCGCCTACAGCATCAGCGTACCCCGCTCGGGACATAGATCGTGCCACGTCAGATAACGCCACACTGATATCAAGATTCACAAGAATCCCCTTTTCCTCGGCATCCTCCTTCGTATCCCGGCTACACCCTCCTATTAACAAGGATGCCGTCAACCAAAATATGATAACACAAGCAACCTTCTTCATGTTTTAAACCTCTGCGTCGTTGATTCTAACAACCCAATCATTAATCTTTATTTGCGTCTTTAGCCACGTGTGATTCTCGTCAAGGAAAAACAACATCGACCACTCGCTCTCCCGATCCAAGAACTCCTGTTTGTCCATGTCTTTATGAAACTCACTCCTGAACAGTAACAAATAATTGTTCAACGGGATATTCACCACCTCCCCGCCATCCGCCTTCCGGCGAATCACAAGTTTTGGGCTATTCTTTAGCATCAGTCGTGAAGTCGAGAACTCCGCATACGCTATGATAACCTCTTTGTTATCCCCCATCAATCCAGTCGAAGCTTGCCCTCTCGCCCAAGGGGTGTACGTCACCTCCCCGTTCGGGATCAAATCGTTATCACACGCAAACAAGGTGTTATCATCCGTGATCTCGAAATCAAAATCCTTGTCATCCACAGGATCTCCATTCATCTGTTGTAACATGATCCGGATATTGTTCGTGTTCTTCATCATTTCTACCACCCCCTCTTGATACAAGTCCGCCGTGGCGAGAGTAAGTTGCCCCCAATACATATCGTGCAACTTCTTCCGGTCGGGATTCGTCAAACAATCCTCGTCCATTTCTACCCGTGCATCGTTATACTTGCTTCCCGATTTCGGTGTTTGTACCATGGCAAAGGAGCTTCTCTCACACGCCATTCCCCCGTAAGCCACGAAACGATAATTCCCCGGTTCCAAGTCCAAGGTCATCCGGTAACTTTCATCCCGCAATTCCGGTCCCGTCACCACGCGAGTATCCACGTAATTACCTTCCTCATCGTATATATAAAGTGTCAAGCAATCCACCTTCTTGGGGAAAGCATTGGCAAACTCCATGTTGTAGTCGTAGATAAAACGAAGTGATACCCCGTGTGCACATGGATCAAGATCTTCATATATTTTCTCGCACGAGGAGAAGGTAAAGCTCATCGATGCGACACTGAGTGCCGCCCCGATGATTCTTGAAACTATATTTCGTTTTCTACTTTGCATGTTAATTCTTAAAATTCAATATTATTCACACGAACTACCCAAGGCAATACCTCAACCGAAACCTTAAGGTAAACATCACCTTTCTCGTCCGGATCTTCTGGGTCTACCGGGTCCGGATCATTATCCGTAATACGCGGATGACCTAGCCTATTAATTTCCGTAACCGCCAATTTATAGACATTATTCCGCACGACCCCAAACTCCATTACACCCATTGTCCCGGGCAACCCGTTATCATTATGGCGATTCCAATAATAATAGTAGAAATAATATCCTACTCCACTAAAGCCATCATTACTTGCCTGATAAAGAGTGAATCCGGCAGCGGTAGCTGCCTTGCGGAATGCCGCAAGAGCTTCTTGCTCTCCGCTAGTGCCCTTAGCCTTTACTAACTCTTGATACAGTTTGTGTGGACCATCTTCATCATCAATCTTAGCAGCCCCGTATAGAGGCGACCCGGAACCTTCCTGCCTTGCCGCACTAACTACCTCATCGTTCCAACCAACATAAATTTTATCTTGGAACATGAAAAGAATCGGATAGGTCTTACTATCACCCTCTACTTTATAAGTATATCCATCTGCCACTGGCTTGTAAACACCATTAATAGCCTTATAAAGCTTTTCATGCTTTTTCTCTAATTCAACCGTTGCGAGAAGCTTTCCTTTGAAAACAACCCCAGTAGAAATCCCGTTTCTTTGGTGTACTTCATCTTTCGGAATCGTGTTCTCAGTAACATAACGCCAAATATGATACCCTTCCTCAGGCGTTGGCTTCCATCCTTCGTCATTATCCTCCGTTCTCCCGAGCACATTGTTAATCAAATAATCATCCCATTTCTCACGCGTATTATCATTAATCTGTTTGTCATCATCAAATAAAGGATAATTGAAATGCTCACGCAAAACACTATAATTTAATGGATTTTCCTTCTTTAAATCAGCATCAGTATCCACCACGTAATTATTGGCAGTTTCCACTCCGCAAATGCTAACTGTATTTCCCAATCCATCCTCAGATACACGACGCAAGTAATAGAACTCCTTACTCATATTAACCAATGCCATACGAATTAGTTGAACTCGCATCCCACTGGACTCCGGTTTATCTGTCGTCGGATCAATAACCGTAGTTAATATATCATAAGTATTACCTCCTAAAGAACTACCATCCTTAAAATCAAAACGGGCAACAGAACGTTCCACGGGAATAACACCATCATTATTTATACCCCCATCGTTATTCCCGCTCAAATCAAACGGTTTTAAAGCACTGGCAAACTTACTCCAATCGTCAAGTTCCGCAGGAATCTGTTTTGTTGCCATAGAAGCATTAGACATCAAAAAAGAATTAGAACTCCAAACCGTCACATTTGAATTTGGCCCACTTTTCGACTCGGTCACTTGACAGACCTCATCCCTCCACGCTACATCACCATAACTTAACCCATCCATCTTTTCTATTAATCCCAACGTGGGATTGCAAAACACGTAAACATGAATCTTTTGCTCGTTTTCCGACAACCTTTTCGCATTATAATAGCTGGCTAACTTCGTCTTATTGATTGTCGCAGTAGTAGATATAACAGGCTTTGAACCAATATTTTCCGTTGAAAGTCCTCCCACGAAACCGTGGGCAATATACGCATCCTCCCGGCTGGCCAACACCAACAGAATATTATTCACGTTATTCTCGTAATCCTTCCCCACTTCAGTTCCCCCGGAGCTGGTTCCATAATCTCCGTCTTCCGGCGTGTTTGTGTTACTGCGAGCACCCACACCCCCGGCAGGAAGCTGCACTGAAACATTCAGGTAAACGGCATCTTTAGATCCATTCAGACCTCCATCTGAATTATCATCAGTAAGGGTGTCATTGCTACACCCTGCGAGCAGACCTATCACGAGAATGCTCGCAAAATAATTCCACATACTTTTCATTTTTCCCTTTCATTTATTTGATCATTTTTCACTTCTTCTATCTGATGCAAAGCTTCCTTTGCCTCAACTATGCCCGCACGAATCGCTTGAGAGAACCATTTTTCGGCACCATCGAAATCACCTTGTAATGCGGCGTAAACCCCTCGAGCGTAAATCGCTTCTCCCCTATCACCTGCCTTATCCAAGTAACGAGCCGCTCCTTTCAAGTCCCCCTTCACCATGGCAGCATTAGCAGCATTCAGGTTAGCCACCTCGTCCTCCGGGAACATCCGCACCGCAATCTCGAATGCCTCATTGTACTCATCACTACCCGGTTCCAAATCCTGCGTGGCAATATATAATTCCCGAAGACTCAATTTCTGCGGTTGAGTTTTCATGATTCGACGAATCTCTTCAGCACTCGTATAAGTACGTACCACGTATTGCACCACATAATCCGAGTGGCGCAAACCGGGATACACGTTTTTCAGCAGAAACTGGTAATCCTCCGGATATGTCAATTTTATCATCTTCTCCTTAGCATCCGGTTCTACGCCAGAGCGGATAAGTTCGAGTATCGCATCACGATTTTTCAAATTCGTACTGTCCACGTACGCCTCCAACCCGAACCAATCTTCCGGCTCGTAAGATGTCAAGATTACGCTATCCGGGAAATGGTACAACTCCCGCACATACGTTTTCAACGTTGCCGTTCTCCCTTTAGCAAGACGGGTATTATTAGCATAAGTCCCCTCGGGAGAGGCATACCCCTTGATGCTTAATGAAGTTATACGAACATCCGGATCATTCCGCACCACGTCTATTGTCTGCCTGATCTTTCGTAACTCCGTCGGGTTCTTCCGGTAATCTTCGTAAATCTCCGTACGGTTCACGGGGAAATCAATATAAGCCGATCCTTTCACCTCACGAACTTTCACGGGCTCAACATCAGGAGGCAAGTAAACAAATACAGGAGTATAGACTTTCGGTTCAAATCGAAATAACGTCACACGATCATCCTCTCCCGTCTCCTCACCTCGACAACCACACGAACTCTCATCCATCACAAGTGTTGCCGTTGACATCCAACTTTCAAAAGGGATCACCGCACGATAATTAATAATCTCCGTCTTACCTGCACGTTCCAAAATAATTTCGTCCGTAACAGAAGTATTACGCAAATGATAATAATAGCGATTTCTTCCCGCAACAATCATAAACGGAAGTTGAACACTATCCCGCTCCCCCCTCAACACCGGGACAAGGAGTAATTCACGATTACTGGCAACATCCAAAGCTGACACATCCACGGTCATTGAAACAAACAGGGAATTCTCCCCACGTACCACATCAATATCCCTTATCTCTCCCCGACCATCAGCGAATTTTTGTCCATATACGCTTGCCATACACAATAACGACAACAAGCTTAAACACCATATTTTTCTCATAACCGTCTTTTTAAAACAAGTAAACAAAGTTCAAAGCCGCCTTCGTAGGTCCCACATAATGATGCGTTCGATCTTTTGCCATTCTCGTACCACACGAAGCACAGGGATAAACATCATAACGCGTATAAACATACCCCAAACCTATTTCCGCCTCGAAATTCCAATGCCTGGAAAGTATCCATGAATAACCATAAGCAGCCCCGATTCCAAGAAACCATCCTTGATAACGACGATCTTTCAAATGAGAGAAGTCCGACCCCAAAAAAGAAATATTGTTTTTTAACTTTCCGACATTGTATTTTCCACCTAAAAGATGGCCACCCAAAAAATGCCCAGAAAAACGATCACAAAACCAATAACGGGCCTCCGGCTGCACAAGCCAATGCTTCCATTTACGATCCCCCGAGAAAGTCCACCCGTTATAATTACCGGAAACATCAAACGTCCACTTTGGAGCGAGACGAAACTCCATCCCAAGGTTTATCGTTGCTGTTGCATCATACAATAAATTACTTTTTACGGCAACTTTTTGACACCTTGCTCCCACGCCGAGAAACAAACATGAAAACAAGACTACATAAAATCTTAGATTCATCTTCCTTATATTTAAATTGCTATTACGCCTTCATTTACACGCCCTCACACCTGCAAATGATTATTGTCCAAACCAATAACTCTACACAAACAATCTCTTTAAATGTTCGTTTAATGATACAAAGATAATATCATTATCGCACAAATCAAAACTTTATGTAATAATCTGATATACAAAACAAGTAACAATTATAAAATATTACTTTTTATTCCATTTTCCAAACCTCTTTAAACGAAGGTTTTAAGATACACAAACAAATATTAAATTGTTCCGCTAGGATTATATTCACTCGTATCACGCAAAAACAATTTTACTATTTTAACACAATATAGGATCAATTACGCCTAAACTATATTATACGCCTTTCTCATGAGAAAAAGTGATTTTTCTCGCCACACATTTTCACAAGCAACTTTCTCGATCTTCTTGACGACGTTAACGGAGTGATCCCGAAGAAATCATCCAATTTGAAGTTACCATTCTTCACTTCCACAGGCATCGCTTCGAGCCCACGAAAAAGCAAGAAATATCGTAATGCAAAATATTAAAACAAAAATTGATGACGACACCAGATCACCAAAACACTTAAATAAAAAACCTGTTCAATAATCAACACGGATGCACCGCAACAATCTCCCGTGTACCCCCCGATCTTGATTTTCAGAAAAAAACGCAACCCGATAGCCGTCAGTATCGTGGGGATCATCGCAAAGCAAAAACTCGCATCCTTTAAAAAGAAAAAGGGAATCAACGTGACGATCCCCACAATCACAAATATTAACGTACGCACTTTACTATAAATAAGCTTCGTCTTGCTCTCCTCTTCTTTCCGGACATAAGGTAACGTGTTTATCATCACGGCCGCACAGAGTTTGGAAAAACAATCCGCAGCAATCACGATCGGGAAGATCATAGCCGGATCGAAACTGGACAACAGAGTATAATATAGTATAAAATAAAGAACCAGACCTATCGTCCCGTAACACCCGATATGCGAATCTTTCATAATGGCTAAAATCTTCTCTTTGGAAGTTCCTCCTCCAAATCCATCAAAGAAATCTGCCAATCCATCTTCATGCAATGCTCCGGTCAATAAAACTCGGGTAATAATAGCTAAAATACACGCCACTTCTAAAGGAACAACTTGAGCAGCTACCCATAAAACACCTCCCGTTGCGGTTCCCGTTAGGAAACCAACTAAAGGCCAGTATTTAATAACATCCGTGAAATAACGCTTGTCCACGTTCACGATCCGCCACAAGGGCAGTCGGGTAAACATCATAATCGCCGCTAAAAGAGAACGCATAGTAATTTTAATTTAATGATTTTAGATTTTAAATTTCAGCCGCACAAGGCAGACACATAACTACCCCCCCTCCCGTGCAAAGGGAGTTAGAGGAGGTAGTCTTTTTTTTCAATTACTTAAAGTATTTCGTTACCGCTGCGGCCTTGAAAGAAGCCATTTCATTGATCATATTTACGGCTGAAACGAGCAAGGGATAAGCACAAATGGCACCCGTTCCTTCTCCCAAACGTAAACCAAGATTCAACAAAGGTTCAGCACCCAAATAATCCAACACCAATTTATGCCCGCATTCATCCCCTTGGTGACCGTAAATGCAATAATCCGTTAAGGCTGGATACAAAGCTTTCCCAGCAAGTACACAATTTGTCATGATAAAACCATCCACGATAATTACCATACCCAACTCGGCAGCACGCAACATACCTCCCACGGCAGCCACCATTTCGAAACCTCCAAAATAACGGATAATATCTTTCGGAGTTCCATCCCCCTTGTAATTTTCCATACAACGCTTCAACACATTATATTTGTGTTCAACGCCTTCCCGAGACAATCCACTCCCCGCACCCACGCAATCACTCAACGGAATGCCCATTAGGTAAGTCATCCACATGGAAGAAGAAGAAGTATTGGCTATTCCCATTTCCCCGAAACTCACCACGTTTGAACCCTCATCATGCACCATATCCACAATCTCCACACCGATCTCGATTGCCCGATCAAATTCTTCCAGAGTCATGGCAGCCTCATGCAAATAATTTGAAGTTCCCTTACGGATTTTACGATCAATCAACCCCTCCATAGGTTCGAAATCCGCATTTACCCCACAATCGACCAATTTAATCTCGAAATGGTGCTGACGAGAAAACATATTCACCCCGGCACCTCCTTTGATAAAATTAAAAATCATCTGAGCAGTCACCTCGGGTGCCGAAAAACTAACTCCTTCTTTCACAATCCCGTGATCGGCAGCAAAAATAATATTCTGGGGGTTCCTCAACTCCGGGGAAAGCGTTTGCTGTATCAACCCGATCTGGTGTGCTGTTTTTTCGAGTAATCCCAAAGACCCTTTGGGCTTGGTCAAATTATTAATCTTATCTATCAAAGCCTCCGACAAAGCCTTGTCAGTCTCTTTTATTACAAAACTTCTCATACAATTAAAAATTGAAAATTGAAAATTGAAAATGAGATATACACTTCCAGGTTTCAATTCAGATTATATTATCATTTTATTTTACTCGCATAGCTATTCCGGAAACCATCAGGACAACTTCGTCCGCTCGATCTCCTACATATTGATTCACCCATCCCTGCAAATCCGTGAATCGTCGCTGAACAGGGTCAACAGAAACTCCCCCCATACCGATTTCGTTCGTGACGAAAATAAACGTCGCCTCCTGCCCGGTGAACCGATCAAACTCTTCCTTTATCTCCCGCAAAGACTTATCCACGTCGGAGTCATTGTCAAAAAAGAAATTGGTACTCCACAAGGTCACGCAATCAATGACCACGACCCGCCCCGACACGTTACATCGACCAATCGCTTTTTCTTCTTCCAAGTTGGTCCATTGCGGTCCTCGGTCTTGTTGATGACGCCTCACCCGTTCCCGGAATTCATCATCCCACACCCTCGAAGTAGCCAGATAAACGGGATTCTCTGCCAACTTTAGCGCAAGCTCTTGGGCATAACGACTTTTCCCGGATCTTTGTCCTCCCGTAACTAAAATTATTTTTCTTTTCATCATGACGACAAATTTCTCTGTTTTTTCAAGAAATACAAAGTAATATCATGAAAAATCTACAACTTTATTTCCGGCTCCATCCCAACAAGCCATCCACGATGATTCCCAACAAAACTCCCACGGTATAACACAGAATATCACTCCACAAAAAACCGAATCCCAAGACCAAACCTCCTAACATGGTCGCCCGGATGGCATCAATCCAAGGAGCATGATACAATTGACTGATCTCTATCAGGTAGGAAAAGACCAATGCCAACACACAAGCCATCCTTTTCCTCGCATTCACGAACAGAAAACGACACCCGAAATACACCATCATAGCCCATAAAACATCTCCTAAGTATAATTTCACGAAATCCAGCGTGCAAGCACTCATTTTCCGGGAAAGTAATCCCAATATAACCACGAAAAGGGTTAACAACAAATATTTCAACCGTTTATTCTTCATCCCTATCATACATCCAACGTTTCCTTTTGACAACAAATTTAGGAAGAATCTCCCATAATACCACGCCCCATGCAAAAACAATCAAGCACCCCGATAAATATTCTAAAGATTCAAAATTGTTTACTAACTTTGTGTGTTAGAAGTCTAAAAAGAAGTGATGATGGAACTCATATTATCCCGACACGGGGAAACATTAGAAAATCAACAACATATACTCCAGGGCCAACTTCCCGGAACCTTATCTCCATTGGGGATAGCCCAAGCCGAGAGACTGGCGGAGATGCTCCAAGAGGAAACGATTGACAACATCGTTTCCAGTGATCTGGCCCGAAGTTATAACACGGCGGTCGCTGTCGCCCGGAAACATGGACTAACGCCTCACCAAACTCCCCTCCTGCGGGAAATGGACTGGGGCATATACACGGGTAAGCGCTTGGATGACGTGGACTGGACCAACCTGCCTCCCAGCGTGGAATCCCTAGCTGCTCTCTTCCAAAGAGCCATCGATTTCATTGCCTATTTAAAAAAGAATTTCTCCGGTCAACGAGTCGTAGCCATCGGACACGGGGCGTTCAATCGGGCAATTATCACATACCTAAACGGAAGAAAGGCCACAGATATGACAAAACTTCCTATCATGGAAAACACGAGTTGCCTACGTTTCACATTAGTGGACGACAACCAAACAATATAACCCAATTGAAAATTGAATCTCCACATTTTCAATTTTCAATTTTCAATTTTCAATTAACATGAGAATATACACGAAAGGCGGGGACAAAGGAACAACGGGAATATTCGGCGGGAGCCGGGTGGATAAAGATGATATTCGTATTGAAACAAACGGGACTCTTGACGAGCTGAATGCCACATTAGGTGTCATTCGGGCCTTACTGGACGAGAAAGACGAACGGCAAGAAATTCTGGCATACATACAGCGTACGTTAATGATAATCATGTCACAAGTGGCAACTCCCTCAAACATCCGGGAACAAAACCAGAACATCCTACCGGAAGATATAGACCGGTATTGCGAACAACAAATTGACCGCATGAACAGCGAAATGAAACACCCATCCACTCATTTCATTCTGCCGGGCGGAACGCTGATTTCAGCCCAATGTCACGTGGCCCGCACGATCGCTCGCCGGGCAGAAAGAAGATTGTGTACCCTTAACAAAACTGACGAAGTTCCCCCGCTTATCCTGCGATTCGTGAATCGCCTCTCGGACCTATTGTTCACCATGGCCCGCTGGGAAATGGACCAGCAAGGTGCGGAAGAAGAGAGATGGAAAGCATTCCTTTACAAAAAGAAAAAACAATAAACAGCGTTCGCCTTGTGCGGTTGGAATCTAAAATCTAAAATTCAAAATCTAAAATACACATGTCTTTTCTTCGTTCAATCATGTTCGTCGGGACCTGCTCGGATGCAGGTAAAAGTATTGTCAACACGGCATTTTGTCGAATCTTCAAACAAGATGGCTACCATCCGGCCCCTTTTAAGGCTCAGAACATGTCACTAAATTCATATTCCACTCCCGACGGGCTCGAAATCGGACGGGCGCAAGCAGTACAAGCCGAGGCCTGTGGCATCGCCCCGGAGAGCGACATGAACCCTGTTTTACTGAAACCCACGAACGAACAATGTTCGCAGGTCGTGTTAAATGGGAAACCTGTCGGGAATATGTCTGCCAGAGAATACTTTATGTCCAACAACAAGGCTGAATTATTCAACCAAGCATACGCTGCCTATGAACGTCTGCAAACCCGCTACTCGCCCATCGTGCTGGAAGGAGCCGGAAGTATCTCGGAAATCAACCTGCGGGAAAGAGACATCACCAACATGCGGATGGCATTACGCACGAACGCTGCTACATATCTGGTGGCAGACATCGATCGGGGAGGGGTATTTGCATCCGTTTACGGTTCCATTGCCTTACTTTCAGAGGAAGAAAGAAAACTGATCAAAGGAATTATCATCAACAAATTCAGAGGGGATATATCCCTTTTCGACGAGGGAAGAAAGATCATCCATGATCTCACGGGTATACCTGTTGTCGGCGTGATTCCCTATTTCAAGGACATTTATATCGAAGAGGAAGATTCCGTCTCGTTGGAAACTAAAAACTCCAAAGCCGGAAGCGGCAAAATTAACGTGGCCATCGTACTCCTGAAACGCCTTTCCAATTTCACGGACTTCAGCGTGCTGGAACGAGACGAACGATTCCATGCTTACTACACGAATAACGTGGAAGAAATTGGCAAAGCCGACATCATCATCCTACCAGGAACGAAAAACACCATTTCTGATCTGCGGAACATTCGGGCAAACGGTATTGCGGAGGCAGTCATCCGAGCTCATAAGGAAGGTAAAAAAGTGATCGGTATTTGCGGGGGGTATCAAATGATGGGTGCCCGGATCGAAGACCCGGATCAGATAGAGGGAGACATGACCGCCATTCCCGGCCTGGGCATCCTTCCTCTTGTCACGATCATGGAACCTGAAAAAGTCACCCGCCAAGACCAATTCACCTTCCACAATCACCCGGAAACCTGCAAGGGGTACGAGATACACATGGGCCGAACAACCTTATTAGACGGGGCTCCGGAATCTCCCTTGAACCGTTTACACGACGGACGGACGGACGGATATATCTTAAACAAAAGATGCTGGGGTAGTTACCTCCACGGAATTTTAGACAATGACATCGTCCTCAACGAACTGGCTGAAGGATTAACCCAAGCAACTCCCACAACCTTCAATTATACCGATTTCAAAGATCAACAATATGACAAACTGGCCGATCACGTACGCGCACACGTTGACCTGCCATACATTTATTCCACCCTTAAAATCAAGTAATATGCTGAACGGACACGGAGATGACATATACAAATCAAACACGGAAATAAAAGCTAATTTCTCCACCAACGTATGGTATGACGCAGACACGGATATTCTCCGTTCTATGCTGATCACCCAAATCGACAAAATATTCCATTACCCGGAGCCTGCCGCCGAATCATTCGTGCGGGAAGTTGCCCGGTTCCACAACCTGCAACCGCAAAACGTGATTGCCGGAAACGGTGCCACCGAATTGTTTTACTTGATCGCACACGCTTTCGAAGGGAGTAAAACCATCCTTCCCATTCCCTCTTTTTCAGAGTACGAAGATGCTTGCACCCTTTACAGGCACCAACAAATATTCGTACCTTTGAAGAACTTTCAAGCAGGCCCCGCAGACTTGATGTTTATCTGTAATCCCAACAATCCCAATGGACACGTGTGGAAACTGGAAGAGATCGAAAATATTTTACAACAATACCCTCAAATGACGCTTGTCGTGGACGAATCGTTCATTGACTTTGCTCCCACCGCACAACCCTCCGAATCGTTACTAGCCAACTACCCCAATTTACTGATCATCCATTCCATGACGAAAAGTTATGCCATTCCCGGGTTACGCTTGGGCTATATGTTAGGGAGCGAAAACCTGATAGACAGAATCAAACGCTTCACCCATCCTTGGAACGTGAACGCTCTAGCCATAGAGATCGGGAAATTCCTACTACAAAACGGCAAATACCTTCTACCCGACACAGACAGATTACTCAAACGCAAAGAGAATTTTATACGTGCTTTCGACGAACTTCCCGGTTTTTCGCCCATTCCCTCGGAAACCTCGTTTTTCCTTATTCACACGATACATAAATCCCACACGCTAAAACAGGAACTCCTGAAACAATTTGGAATACTGATCCGGGATGCCTCGAATTTCAGAGGTTTGGACGAACATTATTTCCGGGTAAACACACTCTCGGATGAAAAGAACCAGATGCTACTCCGGGCTTTGAGAATGTTATCTACCACTAATTTATGATTAGTTACTATGTTTTCAATCATCATCATTCCTCTCGTTATCGGGTATCTTCTCGATCTCATTTTTGGAGATCCCCGAAAACTACCTCATCCGATCGTAACCTTTGGAAACATCATTGGGTGGTGTGAACATCACTTTAACAAAGGTGATCACAAGAAACGAAACGGGTGTCTGATTGCCATTATCCTGCCACTTTCCACCCTTTTGCTAGGAGGACTTCTCGCATGGGGAAGTTGGATGCTCCATCCCCTTGTGTATTACAGTGTCGCCTCCATGTTCGTTTTCTATGGATTAGCCAACCATAGCCTCATACAGGAAGGCGGAGAAGTCATTCAGACCCTTGAGGAACAAGGCTTAGAAGCCGGACGAAAACGCCTGTCATGGATTGTCGGCAGGGACACCAGCCAACTTTCCCCGAAAAAGATATATACCGCCGTACTAGAAACCATGGCGGAGAATTTGAGTGATGGAGTGGTCGCTCCCCTGTTTTTCTATACCCTAGGAGGATTTCCTGCCATGATGGCCTATAAAATGGTAAACACGCTCGACTCCATGATCGGGTACAAGGATGCACGTTACAAAGATTTCGGGTCCTGTTCGGCTCATCTGGATGATGTACTGAATTACATCCCGGCCCGGTTAACGGCATTTTTGATCGCCTTATCCGGCTACCGGAAAGGAATCTTTTCCTTCATCCGAAAATACGCCCGTCAACATGCCAGTCCCAATTCCGGCTATCCGGAATCCGCTATGGCCGGAATACTCGATTGCCGCTTCGGGGGACCAAACATTTATCACGGAATGCTCGTGGAAAAGCCTTACATCGGAACGAACAACAGAGAACTATCGATTAACGATTACAAACGTGCCGCCCGCATCAATCAAACGGTATGCCTGAGCACGGTAATCCTTATTTGCCTTGTTTTCATACCATTGATATAAAAAAGACGAGGGGACACCGATGAAGTGTCCCCTCGTCTTTTTTCGAACTAATTTATTTCCGTTCTCCTAATTTATCATCCAGATAAATCAAGTTATGACCGTTCATCATCTTGATTCTGTCAACAATAGTCTGTGCAGTAGACTCTTCTTCCACTTGCTCATCTACAAACTTATTGATAAAATTCTGGGCCGCTTTGTCATTCTCCTTGATAGCTACATCCAATAAATCATCAATCAATTTAGAAACATGACACTCGTGTTGATAAACATGCTCGAATACTTCCAAAACAGAACCCCATGCCGTCGGAACCACGTTAATCTGACCGATTTCTACATTTCCGTTCCGTTTGATCACAAAGTCAATCATTTCATAAGCATGATCCAATTCCTCTTTTGATTGCGCTCTCATCCATGATGCCATTCCGTCGTAACCATTCTGTGCAAAATACACAGACATTGACAAATACAAATTGGATGACCACATCTCAGCATTAATCTGAGCATTAAACGCCTTTACTAAATTTTCGCTCAACATAATTATTTATTTAAAATTCGATATTCATTCTTTCAAATCGTTTGAAGAACGAACAAATTACATGCCATTACAAAATTATGTCATTAAAAATATAGCTTAGGACATTTTGTCATTTTTGACTCATTAACATTAAAAAATGATCAATTCCACACTCACCCCAGTAAAAATGGATATAACTCGCCAACACGTTTTTATAGGTATATACCGGAGTGTCAACTACCATATCCTTGGCATTATATATCGTGCCAATCACAGGTATTTTCTCATGCCCAGGCAATATTCGGGAATAGTGAAACTCATGCCCCCGAATACGTTGACCGTTTACACGAACTTCCCGGTAGCCCAATTTCAATTTCATCTGCTCCATCGTCGCCCCTTGTTTCAACACGCCCGCCATAGGATAAACCTTCCCATCATCACTTGTAATCGTGTCACACAAATACATCATCCCGCCACATTCTGCCAACACCCGCCCTCCGGTCTCGCAATACTTCCGGACAGCCTGCCGCATACCCTCGTTAGCTGCCAACTCCGGCAAATGTAGTTCCGGATACCCTCCGGGGAAATAGACCAGATCGGCATCCGGAAGACGTTTATCATGTAGCGGACTAAAAAACACCACCTCCCCGGCTCGTTTCAACGCCTCCACGTTCTCCCGGTACATGAAATTAAAAGCCTCATCCCGGGCAATAGCGATCTTCCTGTTTCCGGAACAAATGACACCTTCTGTCTGTTCACCGGAAAACTCCACCGCACAAAGTTCCAGTAAACGATCGACATTCACGGTTTTGTCTATCACCTCTGCCACCCGATCCGCAAACGCATCAAAACAAAACGTCTCATCAATCGACAATCCCAAATGACGGGACGGGATAACAATACTTTCATCCTTTGGGATATACCCCAATGCCTCCACTCCGGCATCCACACAAGCCTGTTGCAAATAAGCATAATGCGCTACCGACGCCACGAAGTTAAACACGACCCCGACAACTTGGATACCCGGATAGAAGTGTTTAAAACCATACAACACCGGGGCCACGGTATAGGCCGTGGACTTCGCGTTAAGTACCAACACGACGGGAATACCGATTAACTCGGCAATCTCCGCACTACTCCCCTTCATCCCGTCATATCCATCAAACAACCCCATCACCCCTTCCGTCACACAAACATCACTCGCTGCCCCGTAGCGGGCGTACAGCTCCCGCACGTGTGCCGCCGACGCCATGTAAGAATCCAAGTTCACAGATTCCTCCCCCACAGCCATAGCATGATGCTTCGTGTCTATATAATCCGGCCCGCACTTAAAAGGTTGTACCTTCATTCCCCGGTTCCGTAACAATCGTAACAAACCTAACGTGAATGTCGTCTTCCCGCTACCGGAACTTGTCGCCCCGATCATGATAAATGGTTTCTGTTTCATTTCTTCCAGTATTTACACGCAAAGATAAAACTTCTCAAAATAATAAAAGTATAATAATATTGGATGTTTCTAATAAAAGCCTATTTTTGTAGCGTTACTATAATTGAGGTAGTTGCAACATTCATAAGCTTTCGGAATGGACGCCGGAAGCGGACCTCAAGTATGAAGGAATGATTTATGAAGGAAATGGACATGATTAAAGACATCATCCGGGCTTACAGAAATTACCCGGATCGTGTAGCTTTTGTAATTGATGATACCTCTTACACCTATCAGGAGGTATTTGCTCGAGTGCAGGGAATTATGCCCTTCGTGCAAGATTGCCCGGAAGACATTATCGGAATCATCGCAGAAGATTGCATTGAAACGTACGCCTCTATTCTGGCCGTTTTGTTATCCGAGAAAACTTACGTAATCCTCCATCCCAACTACCCGGACAGTCGGAACAGGACCATTGTGGAATCCACCGGAATGAAACAGGTATTATACGGTCACGAATCCGGTACGCGGCAAGGTCTCCCCAACGAGATCAAATGTATTTCAACATTAGAACTACGGAATGAAAATATAGACCATCTAACAAGAGAGCGAACGCAGGATACAAACAAGAATGCCTACATCATTTTCACCTCCGGAAGTACCGGGGTTCCCAAAGGAGTCCCAATCAGCCGGAAAAACCTAAATGCATTCTATACAGCCTACCATCAACTGGGCTGGCAACTTGGGCCAACAGACCGGATGTTGCAAATGTTCGAACTGACATTCGATGTTTCGGTTGTGTCCACCCTCTACCCGCTAACCCTCGGAGCCAGCGTTTACACGGTGGGAACAAGCAAGTTGAAATACATGAGAGTATACGAATTAATGGAAGACGAGGAACTGACTTTCGTGGCCATGCCTCCCTCCCTGCTACAATTCCTATCCCCTTACTTTGGCGAGATTCACGTTCCAAAACTCAAATACCTTATCGTGACGGCAGAAGCTGCAAATGCCGATCTTCTCCAACGTTTCAAGACCTGCGCCCCCAACGCGGAATTCGTAAACCTGTATGGTCCCACGGAAGCCACAATTTATTGTACGGCTTACCGGATTCCTCCCGAAGGCTGCAAACAACACAACGGGATGATCGCCATCGGCCACCCTTTCACCGGGATCGACACCATGATCATGGACGAGAATGAAACACCCGTGCAAACCGGAGAACAGGGAGAATTATGGGTAAGCGGGGAGCAAGTCATGCGAGGCTACTGGCAAGACGAGGAAAAGTCTCGACAGGTATTCGCCCGGTTCAACGGGAAAAAGTACTATAAAACAGGCGACCTCTGTTCTGTCGACCCGGACGGTGACATCATCTACCGCGGACGTAAGGACTACCAAGTTAAAGTGCAAGGTTTTCGGGTTGAGCTCAGCGAGATCGAATACCGGACAAAGAAATTCTTTCCGAACGAGACCAATGCCGTCGTCGTTCCCAAGAAAGAGGATGACGGGGGATGCCAATTGCACTTGTTCGTCGGGACAACTCCCCATAAACGGGATGCCTTGCTCCATTATCTGAAGGAACATTTACCCGTCTACATGATACCGACGGCAATTCACTTTTTAGAAGAATTCCCGTTGAACACCAGCGGCAAAATTGACCGGAAAGCATTAACGACATTAATATAAAAAACTATGGAAATCGAAGAAATCTTACGCGAACTGGACACGATTTTTCGTGACATCCTAAAAAACGAAAACATCACGTTAACTACCGAGACCACGGCAAAAGACGTGGACGGCTGGGATTCACTGACGAATATGCGCCTCATCACGGCCATCGAAAAACATTACAACATTCGTTTCGGCCTGCGTGAAATACTGAAATTCAAACACGTGGGCGACCTGTGCGCATCCATCCAAGCTAAAAAGAAATAGTCTATGATGTTTCTCTCTCTACCGTTTGTCATTCTGTTTACCTGTTGCCTAATCCTATATTACACGGTAAAAGGCAGCTACCAGAAACCGGTCTTGTTACTAACCAGTTGCATCTTTGTCGGTTATTTCAACATCGCGTACCTACTGATAGCCGCACTCATTGCAGCAATAACCTTCTACTGGGGCCGCTGGATCGGTATACAGGAACAGGAAAACAAACGCCGGAGAGTCTTCATCGGGGGAATTGTCTTTCTCGTCCTCTTCCTCGTGGCATTTAAATACCTCAATTTCATCGGGGAAAACATTGCCGTACTACTCGGTTGGTTCGGCGTGGACTGGAAAGGAGCCATCACCTCTATCTTCTTCCCGTTAGGAATCTCGTTCTATACCTTCCAAGCACTCGGTTATCTTATTGATGTCTACTGGGAAGAGGAAGAACCCGAACGCTCGCTACCGGACTTCATGCTCTACATGCTGTTTTTCATGAAATTCCTTTCCGGACCGATCGAACGGGCTTTCGATATGCTCCCGCAGTTGAAAATCGAGAAACGGTTTGACTATGATACGGTTACCTACGGTCTGAAACTCATGCTGATCGGCTTGATGAAAAAAGTCCTGATTGCCGACCGACTGGCCCCACATCTGGATAGTATATTTGCCTCCGTGCAAGATGCCTCCGGAGCACAACTCTTACTCGCCGGATTATTGTACCCGATTGAGCTTTATGCTGATTTCTCCGGCTACACGGATATGGCTATCGGTGGGGCCATGATGTTCGGTTATCGTCTGTCTCCGAACTTTAATCGTCCGTTCGTGGCAAAAACAATCACCGACTTTTGGCGCCGCTGGCATATGTCCCTCTCCTTCTGGGTCAGGGATTACCTTTACCAACCCATCGCGGCAAGCAAACGATATTGGGGACAGTGGGGTATCGTCTACGCTCTTGTGGTCACCTTCGTGTTACTCGGCGTGTGGCACGGGGCTGGTTGGAACTATGTGATATACGGGTTAATCCAAGGACTTATCATCAGCTACGAGATGGTGACCGTGGCCTACCGGAATAAAATGGAAACAAGCGTGGGGAAACACGTGTTCGGGGCTTACTCTATCCTCCGAACCTACCTGCTCTTCGCATTCTCCCTGCTATTTTTCCGTCTATCCTCGTTATCCGATGCCGGATACATGATCAGTCACCTCTCCTTCAACCTGCACACCTCTATTAAAGAGCTGCGATTAGGAATGACCGACCAAGAATGTATCGTTACCGGAGTTGCTGTCGTACTACTCTTCCTGTACGAATACTTCATGTCGAAACAGGACCTGTTACAAGCTCTGAACCAGCGTCACAGAATCATACGCTGGGGGGTCTACTACCTGCTCGTACTACTCATGTTCCTATTCGGACAATTCGGATCTGAAGATTTCATTTATTTACAGTTTTAGCCATGAGAACTTTCAAAGGATTTATAATAAAATGCGTGCTTTTTCTTGTTCCCTTCTTTGTCCTTGCGGGGATCTACTTCTACGATGATCCCTTCAAAGTCCTGCGTGAGTACAAAAAATATGACAACGACCCGATCTTCCTGAACGAAGATTACATCGGTTGGAAAACATACAAGAATTATCGGGACTCCCTGCACTTCGATTCCTTCATCCTAGGAAATTCCTGCACCATGGCATTTCTTACCTCCGACTGGGAAAAATACCTCAACGGGGAAAAAGCCATCCGGCTGTATGGGACAGCACAACGTCTGGCTGCCGTACACCGGAAAGTTATGGCCCTTGACAAACAACAAGATAAAATTGCCAACGTGCTTTTGATCGTTGATCCCACCCTTTTGCGGGAACACCAGTTATCAAGCGGATACATGCACCTCTTACCCCCGGAAATAAGCGGAATGAATAAATTCAAATTCCAGTCCCAGTTCGCCCAAGAATTCTTTAATCCCAAATTCATGATTCCATACATGGATTACCGGATATGCCACCACTATCGTCCCTACATGAGAGGCATTGTAAATCCGGATAAAAACATCCGTAACACGGTAACAAACGATTTGTGGAACCCGCGAGAAGAGGAAATAGCAGAATTGGGCGATTATTACTGGGAAAAGTACAAAAAAAGATTCCGTCCTCGTTCCGGTCAGGACCAGACTTATCCCCCGGTACTCATGAAACCACAAATAAAACTGTTATCAGAAATGGCAGAGGTATTCCAAACCCACCACACGAACTGTAAAATTATCATCAGCCCGGAATACAAACAGATACGCATGAACCCGGCAGACGTGGAGCAATTGAAAAATATATTCGGCAGCGAAAACGTGTATGACTTTTCAGGTATCAACCAATACACAAATGACATTCGGAATTATTACGACGGAGCACATTACCGCCCCTGCCTTGGACGTCAACTACTGGACAGCATTTATGCCACGCACGAACCAACTGACTAATTTTAGATTTTAAATTTTAAATTTCCGACTACCCCCTCTAACTCCCCCTTGCACAGGGGGAGGATGCGCTACATTAAAACATTGATACAATTTCTTGCGTCCGTCTCTCCCCCTGTGCAAGGGGGAGCCGGAGGGGGTTGTTAAAGCGTCAGCCTTGTGCGGCTGGAATCTAAAATTTAAAATCTAAAATCTAAAATCAATTCATTCCCAATTTCTTCCTTATCGCCTTCGGGATAGCGTTTTTGTGAACCATAATATCCATTGTCTTCAAAGCCATATAAGGATAAGATGCATAGAAATACCCACCGAATTTGTTATACTTATTCCAAGAGTTTTTCACGATGAAATAAGGAGTTCCGTTCTGATCTTTTGCTTTACCAATGATATGCATTCCGTGATCGTCCGTTGTCTGGTAACGATCGAACTCTTCCTGTCTCATCTCCTGCGTAATTGTCTTTTCGGGAGCCGGCCCTTGCTTGAAAGCATCCATCATCTGTTGTCCCTTCGGCAACTTTTCCCACTTAGCAATTTCTGCACCGCTCATCTCCTTGGTATCCGTTGCCGGGATTACGGCAACCCCTGCATCCTTCGTGGCAAATCCTTTCTCGCTCACGTCAGCACCCCAGACGAAAGTATAACCGTTATCAATAGCATAATCCATCACTTGCATTAACTCCTCCAACGGAAGATTATAAGACTTATCCCAAGACCAGTTATCCTCAACCTCGATGGCAAACTCCGTGTAGAACGGATGGTGCGTGAAAGAGGTTAAATTCACATAATCATCCATGTTTAAGCCAACCACCTCTTTAGCAAAAGTCTGCGGAGTATATTCTTTTCCTTGGTATTCAAACTTTTCCGGCTCCGGTCCGAGATAAGTATCCAGAATAGCATCGAAACCCCGTTTCCAAGCCGTACTCAACCGTTTGTTATTATTCTCCACCACGGCCTGCACGTAAGCTTTCAACACGGCGTCAATCTCCCCGAACACGTGACTCGGCTCCCCGTAGTTCAATCCCTGAAATACTTCAAGAGGCACAATCCCGTATTTTTTTGCCATATTGGTAACATCCGAAGAAGCTCCCCCTACCGCAAAATTCAGAACCCCGTGCAAACGAACATACTTTTCAGCCTTATCCGAATAAGCATGTTTCACGAAATACATCGCTGACAAATTCACCGAATCTTTACCCATTCTCATCATCTCCGACTCAAGGAATGAGGTCGTCGCCCATGACCAGCAAGTCCCCGCACGGTACTGATCCTTCACGGATGTGGCAGGCAATCTTTTTACATCCGTGAATTTATATCCTTCCGGCTTTATCGTGTCCTGTTGCGCATAGGACATCATCGTACCCATAAAAAGAAGGGCACACAAAATACATACTGTTTTTCTCATCTCTTTATATTTAATGATTTCATTATCTGCCGCAAAAGTATAAAAAGAAGCGTAAAATACTCTTACCTCCCGGTTAAAAACAGGAACAAAGCGCAGGAAATCCCGTTACCGTAAGGAAGAACAGGGGAGGCACCCCCTTTTCATTTCAGGCACCCCCTCGGTACATCTTCGGTCGGGGAGCGAAGGTGTACCCCAAGCGCACCGAAGGTGCACCGAAGTTAATCCCCTTCTTCCCCC
>DYVS01000029.1:0-5185 GCA_020743075.1 Butyricimonas virosa
CGTTCTTCGAATATTTCTCTCGTTCCAATATTTATGCGCGAAACTACTCATTGTTCTTGCGATTTTCAAGTAAAAGCGGTAAATATTTTCAAAAAAAACGAGTTTATACTTGTTTTAAATAAAGTATTGATAACTTCATCATTATTCGTCACGTAAACACTATTTAGAAAGAGTGAAATTTATATTGAAAATAAAAATATCGGATATTATGAGTAAGCAAAAATTTGTCATTTTTTTGATCGCCATCATTGGTATGATTGCGACGTTTTTACCTTGGTATGAGATCGGTAGTTTGGGAATGATCATGGGGTATCAAACCGTTGGTTGGTTCACGTTTGTCATGTTTGCCCTTGTTTTTCTTTTTGGTTTGCGGAAAGGGGCAAAGCAGGATATGTCCATGGGTTTGTTATATCTCGGGTCGTTTTTTTCGCTGCTTGCCGCATTCGTGGTCTTGTGGCAGATAATCACGCTCGGTCTGGACAAGGAAGGGGGGAGTATGTCGGTTACCGGTAATGCGCTGGCTAACGACACTCGTGTTTTATACGGGGCTTACCAGATTGTTATTGCCGGAATCTGTTTGCCGTTCGGGGCTTTCCTTTTCCGCGATAGGAAAAGAAAATAAAAAATGCAGATATATTTCTCTGGAAAAAGTTTACCTGCTCCCGGTAAACTTTTTCAACCCTGTTATATGGATATTAATATCTATATAAGATATTTTTTTTCTTATGTTTATGTATATTTGTCATACCAACTCTTAATTTAACGCTAATTATTATAGAAATTAGATTGAAAATAAATATGAAGATAGTAAGTCTATTATAATACCTATGATATTACTCTTTTGTTATTTGAGTAGAAATACTTTCTGAAAACCAGATTAATTGGGTTTGAAATAGGACAAAGGTTATAGAAAATATATGGAAATGATGAGTTTGCAGAATTTATTTATCCGCGTGTAGCAAATGCTTGACGAAAAAAAGGATAATATATTCGTGTCCGATAATCTTTCGTAATTTGGTGTACATTTCTTTTTTGAGAGATTTCACGGAGTTAAGAGAGATTCCCAATGCGTCCGCAATTTCTGGGTTTGATTTGCCTTCTAATGCGAGGGAGGCAATTTCAAGGCTGCGTCCGGAGAGCTGGTTGATAGCAGTGTGTACACACCGGATCATTTCTTGGTTGGCAATTTCTTCCAGAAAGGAGTCTTCCGAGGGCAATTCATCCTTTAATAGTTCTGAATCTTCGGTCTTAAATTTATTCCGTCTCAAGATGTCCATGCAGATATTTTTTGCCGTGATATAAATGAAAGCAACTGCATTTCGTTTGGTGTAGGAATCATCCAAGCGTTCGTACAATTTGAAAAATGTCTCCTGCGTGGCGTCCATGGCTTGTTCCCTGTCTTTCAGATAGGTATTGCAAAATCCCCACACGGATTGAAAGTAATCCGAGTATAGTTCTTTAAATGTATCTATACCGTTAATATAGTTGCTCATGTCGAGAATTTTATCCAGACAAATATATGCTGAAAAGTTTAAAAGCGAAAATCTTTTGAAAAATGAAATTTAACGACCTGTTTATTTTGAAAAGAAGTCCGGGGTGAAGGATATTTTACTATTTTTGTAAGGTTAGGCGTTGAATATAATCAAATTTGTAAGGTCGTGGATAATAATGGTCGGTTCAATAGTGGACGTGTTCAAGATTTATTGAATAAGGCACGAATAGGTTGGTGGGAAGCTGATTTTTCTAAAAAACAGTATATCTGTTCTGATTTTCTTCGAGAATTGTTAGGCTTGGGCGAAGATGGGATAATCAGTTTTGTTGATTTTCGTAAGTTGATCCGAGAGGATTATCGTTTGCGAACGGTGAACGAATTTCGTTTTGGAAAAACCCAGAATATATATGACCAGATTTACCCGATCGAGGTGAGAGGAAAAATCGTGTGGGTGCGAGTGAAGTTGTGTTCCAAGGAGGTGGATGCCGAGGGGAATATGAAAACCTGTGGTTTCATGGAGTGTCTTGATGTCCCGGAGAATATGGATACGGAGGAAACGGCAATGGAACGTGTGAATAATTTGTTTGCCCAGCAAAATAGTATCTCTCGCTCGTTGCTTTCATTGCTTCGTTCCGGGGATATGAGCAATGTTATCAATAAGATTTTGGGTGATATTATGCAGCATTATCCGGAGGGGTGTACCTATATCATAGAGTATGATTGGGAAAATCGCACGCAAACGTGTCGTTACGAGGCGGGAAATTACAAGTCTTTCAAGAAAAAGAATTACATGGAGAAGTTCCCGATGAGTAATATTCCCTGGTGGACGAAACAGTTGGCCGGAAATGCGTCCCCGATTATTTTTGCCAGCTTGGACGAGTTACCGGAAGAGGCAAGTGAGGAAAAAATGCGTCTGACGGAACAAGGGGTGAAATCGCTTATTGTTATTCCGATGTTTTCAAAAGACGGCGTGTCTGGGTATGCTGGTATCGACATTTTGGATAAGCCTCACGTGTGGAAAAATGAGGATTACCAGTGGTTTGCCTCGATGGTGAATATTATCAGTATTTGCATGTAACTCCGGAAATCGGAGGATAAGGCACAGGAGGAGAAAAAATTCTTGGCTGATTTGTTTAAACATATGCCAGTGGGGTATGTGCGGATGAAATTGTTTTATGACGAGGAAGGACACGTGAAGGATTATTATTTTATGGATTCGAACACGATGGCTCGGATTCTTTACAACACGAGGGGGAATAGTTGGATCGGGAAATATGCTAGTAAAGTTGATCCGAATTTTGTGGAACGTCTACCTGATCTGGAACGGGTGATACGAAGCGAGGTTGTACGGGATATAAATTATCATCTGGAAGAGAAAAATAAATATTTTCATGTCGTGATGTATTCTCCTTGTAAGGATGAGGTCGTGTTGATGTTTTCGGATATGACCGACACCTTCTCTGCCCACGAGGCGTTGGACCGGAGTGAACGTTTGCTGCGTAATATATATCAGAATATCCCGGTCGGGATAGAGTTGTATGATAAAGACGGGTATCTTGTCGATTTGAATGATAAAGACCTTGAGATGTTCGGATTGGTTAGGAAAGAGGATGTTTTGGGAATTAATATGTTTGAGAACCATCTTATACCGGAGGAGATGAGAGAAAGGATGAAGAGAAGAGAGGATGTGAGTTTTTCTATGGTGTATGATTTTTCGAAATTGAATGGCCTTTATGTTTCTGAAAAGACGGGGAGGTTGAATTTACTGACAAAGGTGACAACGTTGTATGATGCTCAGAATAATTTGATCAATTATTTGTTAATTAGTCTGGACCGGACGGAAGCTACGGAGGCATATAACCAGATCCAGGAGTTCAAGGACTTTTTCACGTTGGTGGGGGATTATGCGCAAGTCGGGTACGCACATTTTAACGCCTTGACTCGTAACGGGTATGGTCTGGATAGTTGGTATAAGAACGTGGGGGAAGAAATCGGGACACCACTACCGCAGATTATCGGGGTACACTCGCATTTTCACCCGGAGGATCGGGCTTTGATGCTTGCTTTTTTGTCAGATGTAATTGCTGGGAAACGGACGCATTTACGGAATGATATGCGAATTCGACGGGCTGACGGACATTATACGTGGACACGGGTGAACGTGTTAGTGAGGGATTATCGTCCGCAGGAAGGGATGATCGAGATGATTTGTATTAATTATGATATTACGGAATTGAAAGAAACCGAGGCAAAGTTGATCAAAGCGAAGGATAAGGCGGAAGAATCGGATCGTTTGAAGTCGGCGTTTTTGGCGAATATGAGTCATGAGATTCGGACTCCGTTGAATGCGATTGTAGGTTTTTCCAATTTATTGGCTTATGCTCAGGAGGAAAGTGAGCGTGCGCAATATATCGGTATCGTGGAGGAGAATAACGAATTGTTGCTGCAATTAATTTCGGATATTCTGGATTTATCGAAAATTGAGGCGGGGACTTTTGAATTCGTGTATGATCGGGTGGACGTGTGCCAGTTGTGCGAGGATGTCGTGACTTCACTTCGGGTGAAAGTTCCGGCCGGAGTTGATTTATGTATAGCTCCAAATTTGCCGGAATGTTGGGTGTACAGCGATAAGAATCGGTTACGGCAGGTTATTTCCAACTTTGTGAATAATGCTTTCAAGTTTACATCTTCCGGGAAAATAACCGTGGGATATATGTTGAGGGATGGGGAGGTTGAGATATCTGTGACAGATACGGGCGTGGGTATTGAAGAAGAAAAGCAGAAACAAATTTTTGACCGTTTTGTGAAATTGAACAGTTTTGCTCATGGAACGGGTTTAGGATTATCTATTTGTAAGAGTATTGTGGAACAGGTGGGAGGGCGCATCGGGGTTAATTCGGAGCTGGGAAAGGGGTCTCGCTTTTGGTTCACACATTTACTGGGTAGATGATAATTGACAAGTCAAACAAGCGTCCGATCGTGATGAGATATTTGCGAAAAACGTACGATACGGCCAAAAGTCGGATGAATACATGAAATGATAAAACACGTGAACATGATCGATTGTTAGTGTTAAAATTGAATTATTTATTCGATTAATTAATTATAGAGGTTTGTGTTTTTTTGAGCCCCGGTAGAAAGAAGACTCCCGGGAATTCTTGAGTAATGGCTATGATAGCTAGTTTGTTATATGTTTGAATGAATCGTGTTTGATGAGGGGGCAAGTGTCTTGTTAAAGAATAATTGTGAATTTCTTCTAGAATTTTGAAACAAAATACACGCTTATTTCGTATAACGGATTAAGTATATTTTTTTAATTTGAAGATATAATATATCTTTGTATCCATTTTAAGGATAATTAGTTGTGTGCTAGAAGTGAAACATAATATCGTGTAAGTTAATGGGTATGACAGACGAGAAGAAAATTATTTTTTCCATGATGGGGGTGAGTAAAACGATACCACCTCAAAGAAAGATTATAAAGGATATTTATCTTTCCTTTTTTTACGGGGCAAAAATCGGGGTGATCGGTTTGAACGGTTCCGGAAAATCGACGTTATTGAAAATTATTGCCGGATTGGACCCGAATTACGAGGGTAAAGTGATTTGGTCGAAAGAGCATTCTATCGGGTATTTGCCTCAGGAGCCTCAGTTGGATGATTCCAAGACCGTGAAAGAGGTCGTGCAGGAGGG
>DYVS01000030.1:0-7228 GCA_020743075.1 Butyricimonas virosa
TCACCTAGAAAACATAAGGTGGAAAGATGGTATCACGTCCCCCTTCGATCCCGAATCAAAGGTTTACAAGTGCAAGAACCATAGATACAAGTGCAAGAACACGGGAAAGTATTTCAACGTTAAAACTAACATAATGACTTAACTTTCAGCAAATATAGTAAAAATTTGGGGACTTTGGAAATATATCAAGTGTAATCTTCTATATAGTTACCTTTTTTTATTACTTTTAACCACGCATTAGGTTGCAATTATTTTTGTTGTCAAATTTATATATTATTATGCAAACAACTGTCTCACTAGGTATTGATATTGGAGGAACCAATATCGCATTCGGCATCATTGATAAAAGCGGTAACTGTCTGGCAAATGGCTCTTTACCCACAACTGCATATAACACACCACAAGATTTTGTCCAAGATCTGTACAAAACAGTGAAGAAAGAACTGGACAACTTAGACGTGCAACTTGTCGGAATCGGGGTCGGCGCTCCCAACGGGAATTACTTCAACGGGACCATCGAAAACGCGGCAAACTTATCTTGGAAAGGGACTATCCCAATGGTAGAACTTCTGACAAAACAATTTAACGTTCCTGCTTTTATCACGAATGACGCAAAAGCAGCCGCTATCGGAGAAATGGTATACGGCGGGGCAAAAGGAATGAAAGACTTCGTCGTGATCACGCTGGGAACAGGCTTGGGAAGCGGCATCGTGGTGAACGGAAAATTAGTATACGGGCATGACGGTCTGGCAGGTGAAGTTGGGCACACGCTGGTTTGTGGTGGGGATAGATACTGTAATTGCGGACGCCGGGGATGCCTGGAAACTTATGCTTCTGCCACCGGAATAAAACGTACTGCCTGCGAATTACTTGCCCTGGAAAATACTCCCAGCACATTAAGGGATATTCCTTACACGGAAATCTCGGCTAAAAAAGTATATGACGCAGCACAAAAAGGTGACCCAATCGCCTTGGAAGCCTTCCGAATCACGGGCGAGCAGTTGGGAAAAGCCCTGGCTAACTTGGTAGCTATTATCAGCCCGGAAGCGATATTCCTTCAAGGAGGGGTAGCAAATGCCGGAGAATGGCTTTTTAAAACCACGCAGGAACAAATGGAAGCTAACATGCTGTATATATTTAAACAAAAAATTAAAATACTTCGCTCGTCTCTTCCCACGAATGCCGCCATTTATGGAGCATCAGCGCTTGTATGGACTGAATTAAACAATTAGATATTAATAACCATGAGAACACGCCTCCTTCTACTCCTGCTTTATTTTATCGGTCTTTTGACATCTTGCCAGAGAGAAAAAGAAACTCGAGTAACGGATTTTGTTGATCCATTCATCGGTACTGCCGGTCAGGGACATTGCTTTCCCGGGGCTACCGTCCCGTTTGGCGGAATTCAACTTAGTCCGGATAATCCAAGAAGTGGCTGGGAATGGTGTTCTGGTTATCATCATAGCGACAGTATTATATCCTCGTTTTCCCACTCGCATCTAAGCGGAACGGGAATCGGGGACTTACAAGACATTCGCTTGCTACCTGTTACGACCCGCCCGCAACCGGGAGAAAAAGCAATCGATTTCATCATGAAAGGGTATGCCAAATTCTCTCATGCCAATGAAACGGCAGAACCGGGATATTATAGCGTGACCTTTGACAACGGGATTAAAACAGAGTTAACGGTAACCTCACGTTGCGGGATGCACGCCTATCAATATCCGGTGAATTCAGTGCACGGGCTGACTCTTGACTTGACAACCGCACGCAATTGGGACCGAACCGTGATGACCTCGATCAAGAAAATCAATAACCGAACCATACAAGGGTACCGGAAATCAACCGGATGGGCAAAGGAACATAACGTTTACTTCTTCATGGAATTCTCCCAAGATGTAGACATCTGGGCAGGAAATGACACCCTGAAATTATTAAAGAACGGGCAGAAACTTGTTGCCAATCAAGGGTATGCGTTCATTGACTTTGGAACAACGACCAATAAGGTACTTGTAAAAGTAAGCCTTTCGTCCGCAAACTGTGAAGGAGCCGCTGCAAATCTAGACAAAGAACTGTCCCATTGGAGTTTCGATAAAGTAAAACGCGAAGCAAAACAACAATGGAAACGCATTCTATCCAGGATTAAAGCAGAAGGTGCCAGCAAAGAAGAAACGAGAGTTTTTTACACGGCATTATACCACGCCTACTTGGCTCCCTATCTCTTTTCCGACGCGCATGGGAACTACAAAGGACCGGACGGGGAGATTCACAGCGTGGGTAAAGCAAATCAATACACCGTATTTTCATTGTGGGACACCTTCCGTGCCGCCCACCCCCTGTTCACGATTACCCAGAAGACCAGGGTAAATGACATGATAAAATCATTTATCCGTCATTACGAGGCACACGGTTTACTCCCGAACTGGGAACTCATGGGTAACGAAAGTCACTGCATGATCGGAAATCACGCCATTCCCATCATCACGGAAGCTTACTTGAAAGGCATTCGGGATTTCGATGTTGAAAAAGCCTATGAAGCCATGAAAGAAACGTCATTATCGCAAGGGAATGGGCTGGGACTCTTCAGAACCTACAATTATATTCCTTGTGACCTCGAAAAAGAATCTGTTTCCAAAACCCTCGAATATGCTTACGATGACTGGTGTATGGCACAAATGGCGAAAGCACTGAATAAAGAGGACGACTACCTGTATTTCATGGAAGCTTCTAAGAACTATAAAAGCATTTTCGATTCCTCTACCGGATTCATGCGGGCCAAACTTTCCGACAGGAACTGGAAAACACCTTTCTCCCCGTTTGCCTCGGCTCACAGGGATGATGATTACACCGAAGGAAACGCATGGCAATATTCGTGGTTCGTACCACATGATGTGGAGGGGCTTATCGCATTACACGGGGGAAAAGTCGCTTTCGCTAATAAATTGGACAGCCTGTTCACCCTTCCCTCAATCATCGAGGGGGATAATGTTTCCCCAGACATTAGCGGGTTGATTGGACAATACGCCCAAGGAAACGAACCCTCTCACCACGTGGCTTACCTATATAATTATACGGATACCCCCTACAAAACACAGTATTACGTGGACAGAATCAGACGGGAACTCTACACGGATCGTCCCGACGGAATTTGCGGCAATGAAGATTGCGGACAGATGTCTGCATGGTATATCTTTTCAGCCATGGGCTTCTATCCCGTGAACCCGAGCGACGGGAAATATCAACTGGGAACACCCATGTTCAAGAAAGTAACCATCAAACTGGGACAAGACCGCAAATTTGTTATCAAGGCAAACCGGGAGAATAACCAATATATCTACGTGAAGGAAGTGTTACTAAATGGAGAGAAACTCGATCGTACCTGGATTACTCATGACGAAATCATGAATGGCGGAGAATTGGAATTCGTGTTAACATCCGAGATTCCCCAAAAATAAAAGATTAAAAACAGAAGCAAGGAAATGAAAAATATCGGAGTAATCCTAGCCGGAGGTTCCGGACGACGGTTAGGAAGCGAGTTACCCAAACAATTCATCGTAATTGCCGGAAAAACCGTATTGGCACACACGCTTCATACATTCGAAAAACATGAACGTATTGATGAAATCATCATTGTCGTACACAAAGATTACATCGGGGAAACGGCAGAAATTGTTCGCCTTGAAGGATTCCAAAAAGTAAAGCACATTGTTCCGGGAGGCAAAGAACGATATCACTCCACCCTTGCCGCTTTAAACGTGTACAAGGAAGAGAAATGTAATTTGATCATCCACGACGCCGTTCGCCTGCTAGTCACGTCGCAAATCATAGATGACGTTATTGAAGCACTTGAAAGCCATGAAGCCTGTACCACGGCAATCCCTTCAACCGACACGATATTGCAAAGCGATACTTCTCGCCAATTCGTGAACAGCATTCCCGACCGTTCTACTCTCTTCCAAGTTCAGACCCCTCAAGGCTTCCATTCCGATATCCTAACGGAAGCCTATAACAAGGCTTTGACAGATCCCGAGTTCTTCAGCACGGATGATTGCGGAGTTGTCAAGCGATACATACCGGAGATACACATTAAAATAACCAAAGGTTTACCATTTAATATTAAATTAACCTATAAAGAAGATATTTCTATCATAGAAAAGTTACTTTTGCCCTAGCAAAAATAATGACGTGCGTAAAACAGCGGAATGAAAAAAATATCATTATTAATTTTAATCTCCCTACCATTTTTTTACTCGCAGGGACAAAAACGAAGTGTCGATTACAAAACTTCACTTACAGGATTCGTGGCAAACCAGAAAACATTACCCTTTTGGGCCATAAATAACAAACACGGCTTAATCCCCAATGGTAATGGGGCTCTACTGGAAGTAGGTCTTTTCTCCGATTTCACCAATCGCCATAAAATCCAATTCGCTTATGGAATATCAGCTGCAGGATTTTTATCCCGTCCCGACAATAACGTCATTTTAGACCAACTTTATGCAAGTGCACGCTGGCGGAATCTTCGCCTAGACCTCGGAATGATTCATCCCAAGGAAGAATATAACGGTATTTCCTCTACGAACGGAAATTTCATCCGTTCCGGAAACTCCCGAACTTTCCCGGGATATAATTTGAATAGTGACTACATGAAAGTCCCCTGTACCCAAGGAGTTTTATCTATTAAATTTAACTGGGCTGACTACATGATGATTGACGATCGTTACGTGGAAGACACCCGTTTGCACAACAAATCCGCTTTCTTAAAAATAAAACCTCATCAACGCTGGGAAATCATTGTCGGCCTTGAACATTGGGCTCAATGGGCAGGAACCTCTCCCGATAGAGGCAAACAACCTTCATCATTCAAGGATTATATCCGGATCATTTGTGCCAAAGAAGGAGGAACCGGGGCCAGTGTAAGCGATTCGATCAATGCCTTGGGGAATCATTTGGGAAGAGAACACTTGACCATTAATTATTTGGCAGACAACTATATTTTATCTTTCTACCACGACATCCCTTTTGAAGATGGTTCGGGTACGGATTTTCGCTCTTTCCCGGATGGAACTTATTGTTTCTATTATGGTTCCAAGAAAAAGGATCAATGGATTACGGACGTTATTTACGAATTTTATTACACAAAATATCAATCCGGTTCCCGGCACGACCGTCCCGCAACTCCGGAAGAAATGGAAAAGCAAGACCCGAACAGCCATTTTTATGGCCGAAAAGTCCTTGGTGGATGTGATAACTATTTCAACAACGGCGAATACAGAAGCGGATGGACCTTATACGAGAGAGTCATCGGTAGCCCATTCATGACACCCGGCCTTTCCGGTGGTACCACCCGAATCATCAACAACCGGGTGATAGCCCACCACATCGGGATGAAAGGTATGGCATGGCAAACTACTCCCTACAAACTCATGCTTTCCTATTCTAGGAATTACGGTACTTACGGGAATCCCATGAAAAAGAATCAATTCTCCGGGGCATTGGAAGTAACATTGCCATTCAAAAATTTACCGTTCGCGGTGGAAACAGGTATCTACGGTGATTTAGGAGATCTATTTAAAGATAATTTCGGGTTCACGATTAAACTTAGTCGCAAGGGTAAACTTATTAAATAATACAAGTTCGACACAAGTAATTGTTTTTCCTTCACCCCATTTTAGGATATTAAACTCACGTTACCATCTCGTTTGGAGGGAGTCTCCCTTTTGTCCCTTCGATCTCACATTTTTATCCCGGAGACTCAACCTCGCTGGTGGTGATTTGAGTATGTGATAATTTGTCCCAGTGAAGTGAGCATTTTGATGAAATTTCTATCTGATGGAATTATTATCCTATATCTAAATTGTTATAATAGACTTATCCCCTATACTAACAACTACTATTTTAATTTAATATTTCATTATTATAATAGGAGCGGAATAGAGGAGGAATGGGAGTAGCTTACCATATGATGACAATATCATAACATTTTAATAACAATATTTTACATTAATTCAAACCTATTTTTTATTGAAAATTCCTAAACCTGTGAATGTAGAATCACGAGGTCAAGGGGATTTTAAGGTGATGAATAAATCATTTAACGAGAGTTCGATATACAAACGACAAGTTATATCGACTCCTTATCAAAAACAGGTTTATCCACCGAAAAATCTTCAATCCGAGCAAAAAGATCTCCATAAAAACAAAACATCGCCAGAAAGAGTAACACGAATAACCGGGAATTTGCCCAGGATAAGGTGACGCATGTATTACTCACGGTAAAGAATACAATTAACATCGCAAAAATCAAGGAAGAAAATTTCTTTCTTCGAATCATACGATAAACCGGGGCCACAAATAAAAAGAGGACTAATGCCAGTCCGAATATTCCCCCTGTAATCCAGTATTGCAGGAAAGCATTATTCACATTATTATAGTTTGCAATATTCAAATCAGAACTTTCATACCATGCTTTAATCCGATGTTTCGTGCAGACCCCTAATCCCCATACCGAGAATTCATCCAGATGGCGAAAACTCTCCCGAATAAAAGCAACCCGGGGAACAATCGTTGCCCCCCTATATTCACCACTCCGAACACTTTGAATCTCTGCTTCAATCTCTTGAATTCTCTTCTCGTACATGGCCAAATCCGTCAATAACGAAAAGCCACACACGCAAACCAACAATCCGACAATAAGTCCATAACGCATACGAAGAGAAAATTTTCGGAACAAACATACATTCAAAATCAAGAAACCAGTTAGAAAGCCTAAAATAGACGATTTGGTAACAGTGAAAGAAAGAAATAATACCAGCATCAAAAACATAAAGCCACAAAACACCTTCATCTTCCACCCTTTCACACTAATCACTAACAAATAGGAAGCTAAAGAGGCTATTGCAATGATCATTGCTTGTATCTCTAACCAGAACTTACTACCTAATACATCCCGATTTACCCCAAAACGCATATTATAAATCCAACTTAATGTATCTGCTGGAGCTGAAAATAGTTGTGTTCCCGTCAATGAAAAGAATATATATATATTTAGTAACACACATCCCAAACAGAAAAAAAACAGAAACCGTTTCAACAATTCTGGTGTAATCCAATTCTTAAACGTTGAAACATACATCGGAACAAGTATAAAATTCAACAATAAAACCTCAAAAGTCCCGAAACTGGGAGGCGCAATCGGCTCGTCTTTCAAAAGAACAACCAGTGTATG
>DYVS01000031.1:0-20192 GCA_020743075.1 Butyricimonas virosa
GGTAATAACGACGACGAACAGAGGGTAAATTTAATTCTGACATTGGTTTACTAAGTTTACTGTAAACTTTTTTCAGGACAATACACATTACTTGAGCTATGTTTACTCCCGGACAAAGTGACAGTTCTAACATATCATCTTCTCACCATGAATACTTGTCTGTATTCATGCTGTGTTGATACCGTGTTCATGGTATGTTCATGGTGCAGCGAAAGGGGCTAGAGGCGATAGCCCAACTATGGGGTATTGTCGGATGGGGAGCGGTTATAAAATATGTTTCACGGATGATTGGCGAAAACTAATCGGCAAGACATATTAATATGTAACCGTCTCCCTCGTGATCAATTTGTAGCGAGGGATCGGCTTTCAAATAACCACGTAACCGGCTGATGTATTTTTTTACTTCCGGTTCTTTGTTTTTGTCTGCTTTGCCCCATGTTCCTATGATGAGGTAGGATTTGTCGGCTATTTCATGGTTCTTCGCACATAATAATTGCAGGAAACGTCCTTCGTTTTTTGGTAATCTTTTGGTAATCCCGTCTATTGTCACTTCCCGGGTGATATTGTTGTATGTCGTGTGTTTCGATAGTTGGTACAGGTGGGGAATGTTCATGCATCCTTTTATTCTATCCCGAAGGCGTTTCATGTGTGCGATCAATACTTCGGGAGAGCCTTTGGGTATGAATTCGTCGGCTCCGGCGTCCAGCACGGCAATTTCTTTAGAGGGTTCCCCATGAGAGGTATACACGATGATGTGGGTTTGCCGGTCATTTTCCCGTATCATTCGGGTTAATTCCAGCCCGTCTATTTTGGGCATATCCAAGTCAACTAGGAGAATATCCGGTTTCTGCTTTTTGTATGCATCCCATGCTTTAGCACCATTCGGGGCAATCTCTACTTCGAAATTTTCTTTTTCGAGAATCATTTTCGTTAATTTAGCTCCGTCTGCATCGTCTTCGGCATAAAGTATTCTGATCGTGGTGTCCATGTTTTTAGTGTTTATATTTGTTTTTGACATTAGCTCGTCTGGGTAAGTTGACCAATATCGCGGTTCCTTTGCCCTCTTCGCTTTCAATATTGATTGTTCCCCCGTGGGCGAGAATCACGGTTCGGGCGTAATGTAGTCCTTGTCCATGACCTTTGATTTCCTTGTTCTCTTGGTGATCTCCCCGGTGGTAACGTTCGAACACGTGTTGTAAATTTTTAGAAGAAATGCCGAACCCGTTATCCTCAATTTTGATTTGCACGTGTCGGGCATCCGGTTCTGTACACGTGATATGTATTGTTACCTGATCCCCGGAATATTTTAAGGCGTTGTCGATGAAATTTTGGAAAACGGCCAATAAAAAATGACGGTCTCCCGTGATCATCGGGTCATCTGATTGAAAATCGATTTGTATGTCGAATAGTTTATTTGCACTCCAGTGATCTTTTTGTTGCAATGTTTCCAACATTTCCTGAAGATTAATATCCTTGATGTTTAATCGTAATCCGTGAGCATCTGTCGATTGAAGCAACATACGATTGATAGATTGTAATATATTGTCTAATTTTGCTCGACCTTGCTTGAGAAATAATGTTTGCTCTTCGGGAGATAAATCACGGAGCAGGTATAGTACTTTAATCACGTCTTCGATGGGACGTTTCAGGTCGTGTACTAGGTTGCTGATAAATAATTCTCGGTATTCTCCGCTCTTTTTCTCGTCACGAATCGTTCGGCAGAGGTTGATGATGCAAATAATAAGTAGAGCGGTGATCATAAAGGTTATAAGAATCTGCCCAATCGTTGCTTGAATAAGTTCCCGGTAAGAATAGTCGTATCCGGCATATAGTGTATCACCGGAAATGAAACCGAGAGTTGTTTGGTATTTGGGATGAAAGGATAGTGTTGCGAGGTGTGCCGGGTAGGAATCTTTTATTTTCCCGGTACTGTCCTGAATAACAAATTGTATGGAACAATCTTTTAGGTGCATGGAATCTTGCTTTGCCAGCAAATGGAGGTAGAGATTTTTTAAGGTCCATACTTGTGGGTTTCGAATGTCATAGTCACTTTGTTCTGTGATTTGTTGAACATCGTCTTCTTGACTTAATCGAAAGCTTGTTGTTTTTTTGTTAATATAATATACTAATTGTTTTTCTGAGGCATTGTAACTGACAAGATCGCCTTGAGCAACATTCGTTGATAGCATGTTAAATTCGTAAACGGCTCTAGTAATTATGTCATTTTGTTGATGTCTATATTGAGTTGTTACTTCCTTATATAAATAGTACAAGTGAATGAGCTGGTTACTTAGGATAATGCAAACAGCAAGAATGATGATATATTTTAGATGCCGATTCATATTTGAGTTTATATTTTCAAAGTTACAAAGAAAGCAACCTCCAAGCAACCTTTTTATTCGTTTTTTGAAAAAGAATCACCCATCTTTGTCGCAAATAGAAAATAAAATGTGTCATGCAGAATAAATGTTTGAAAATTGTGGTGTTCTTGTTGCTGATGGCGGGAGTCGTCGTTGGTTTAAACCGAAGTATTCGTCAAAAAACGAATTGGGAAATTTTAAAGATGGAAAATGTCGAAGCTTTGACTTCTCCTGAAGAGGATAACCCGTATTACCCTTGTGTACATGCAACCGGATTTTGTATTATAGCTGGTGTCAAGATAAAAGGTATAGCATTAACTAAACAATGAAAAAGTTTTTGTACGTGCTATTCGGAGGCATCTTGCTCGGGTGCTCCGATCGTTACATGGGTGACGAAAGCATGAATATGGTAAAGAGCGAGTGTGTAAAAGTAGTTCGTTTGACGGATTTAGCTCAGACCGGAATTTATGATGTGAGCGGGTTTATCAAGCAAGGGAATAAATTAATAGTAGGGACAACATACATGAAGGAAGGGGTGGCACGAGCTCTTGATCTAGAGAGTCCTTTACAAGAGGATTTGTCTTTGGAGAAAGGTAATTCTTCAAGGTGGGTTCGAGCGTTAAGTTCTTTCAATTCGTTTGACGGGAAAAGTGTGACAGCGTTGGATTTTAGAACCGGAGAATTGATCGAGAACCCCATATCCCCGCTTACACGGGGTACAACGGAAGAGACGATTGTACAGCTTCCCGAAGGTGAGCAACATTTAATAGCGGTGAAGACAGACGATTTTGTTATCTCCACGGGCTTTTACGCGGAGGGGCGCTATTTGCTTTACTCTTTGGCTGACGGTTCAGCCCGTTATTGCTTGTCTTATCCGGATTGTCCGGAATATCCGGATTTGCAGGAGAAAACGAAAGGAATGTTATATGCTAGTAGTGTTTTACGGGTTCGTCCTGACGGGCAAGCGTTCGTGTGTGCGGATATGTATAGCGGTGTGATTGATTTTTGTCGATTAATTCCGGGAGGCATCGAACGAGTGAAACTGGAACGTTTGAGCTATCCTATGACGGAGATTTCAGAAACTCCCGTTCCCCGTGTTTTGTATAAACGAGAGAATCGTTTTGGTTTTATGGACATTGCGGTGACATCGGAGTGCGTGTATGCGCTGTATTCGGGTAAAACTTACGAGAGAGACAGGCAGGGAGCTTTTGAAGGGAACCGTTTGCTTGAATACGATTGGGAGGGGAATTTGGTTCGAACTCTTGATTTCAATGTTGCTTTAACGGGGATCACTTATGATTGTGATGAAGGGGCATTGTATGGAATTGCCGGTAATGCCGGGGTATCTCTGGTTAAGTTGAGATTGTAATTATTTTGAAAAAAAGATATTGAGCTGAAAATATGAAATTGATTTTCGCTATTTTATTATTTTCGATATTAGGTGTCACGATGACGGGTTGTCATCGAGATGTGGTCGTGGTTCCCATGCTCGTGGATGTGAATAGTGCTTTGAAATTGAGTGGGGATAATCGGGGAGAACTTCAAAAGGTGTTGGATTACTACCGTGAAGAAAAACCCGATTCAATGAAATTGAAGGCGGCAGAATATTTGATCAGTAATATGGTGGCACATTATGCCGTTGCGGGGGAGACGATGGACAGGTTAAAGCGGGATATTGATTCCACGTTACGGGATCAACCTTGTGCCCTTAAATTAATGTTTTACTTGGTGGCAGCCCGTATTGTTAAGGAACGAGGGGATTACACGGTTGAATATGATCTGCATAAAATCACGTCGGATTACTTGATAAGGAATATCGAGCGTTCGTTTAAAATTTGGGAAGAAATCAAGAATCATTATGATTTGTCGTGTGAAGATTTTTTTGAATATGTATTGCCTTACAGGATTAACGATGAACCTTTAACCGAGTGGAAAGATACGGCTTATTATTACTTGTATGATTTCTACAAAGGAGAGAATATGGGATTTAGTTTGAGTAGTTATGCGAGTTATGTTTCTGCCAAGGTGAACACCTACTATGGCTTCGGGACATTTAAAAGTCAACTGTCGGATTCGTTGTTCAAAAAGTACAGGATGGATTGCATTGATAATGCTTATAGTACGCGAATTACAAATCAGGTATTCGGTATCCCGACAGCTGTGGATTTTGTGCCTCACTACCCGACGCAGGAAAATCGCCATTACTGGACGATTCTTCGTGATCATCGTTTCGTGAATAGTAAGTATTATTATTCAAATACTCCATACACGGCTAAAGTGTATCGTAAAACTAGTTTTATAAACCCGATACCGAAAGATAAAAATAATTTTATCCCACATTTTATTCGTGATCCCTACAAAATGGATGTGACGGAGGAGTACGAGAATGTCACTAATTTGGAGTATAAATTTAAAATGTGTCGGCCGGATACGAAATACGGTTACCTGTGTGTGTTCAATAACTTGGCGTGGAATGAGGTCGCTTGGAGTGAGATGCGGAGAGGGAAAGTTGTTTTCGAGAAGATCGGTCGTGATATCGTGTACATGCCATGTTACTATCATGGCAACAGTCAGGTGTTTGCTGACTACCCACTGTGGGTAAGGTCGAATGGCGAAGTTGAATCTCTTGTTCCCGATAAAGAGCGTTTGCAGAAATTACGTTTAAATCGGAAGTTTACTTATAACTCGTCGGGAGATTATTGTGGTTCGGCGATCATCGGGGTGCAGATACGTGCTACCAACGATTTGTCGAAAGAACCGTACGATTCGATAGCCGTGATCCGGCATTATAACTACATGGCTTACGATACGTTACATGTAAACACAACCAAAAAGTATAAATACTGGATGTTGACGAAAGAACGTTACAGTTATCCCGAGTTCGCATCGGTTAAGTTCGTTCAGAAGGGTGGGGATGTTTTGAATGCTGAAAGTACTTTTACAATTGATGCTGCGGGCAAGATGGATAAGGATGGATTACTTTCTAAAAATATATTTGATGATGATTTACTGGATTATGGAACCTTGCCCAAAATAGCCGGGGTAGAATTTGAAGAGCCGGTATCGGTTGATGTTGTAAAGTATATAACCCGGAACGACAAAAATGGAGTATATCCCGGAAATACCTATGAGTTGTTGTATTTTGATCAAGGCGAGTGGGTGTCGTTGGGTAGGAAAGTGGCCACGGCAGATTATATCGAATATGATGATGTGCCTTCGGGGGCGTTGTACTGGTTGCGTAATCGGACAGAAGGAAAGGAGGAACGGCCATTTACCGTGATGAATGGACGAGTTAGATTCTGGTAAAATATAATGTTTAATTAATAAAAAGAACGGAAGATAGAATAAGAAATAGGAATTAATTTGGACGGAACGGATGAAAAAAAGGTAGCCTTTCCATCCGTGACTTTATCGAAACAAGGTTTTGAATCAAGTTGAATAGAAAGGACTACACAAACAAACGTACAATGATAACGAAAAGAAGAGTCTTTTAGTTATAAAAAAATTGAAAATATGAAAAAGGTAAAAATTTTAGTTGCCTCAGTTTTGTTCTGTGCAATGGGGTATGTGGGTTATGCTGCTCACGAAAAAATGACAACGACCGAGGCGGAGGAATTTATGAAAGCCAATATTGAAGCGCTGACTTCAGGTGAGCCTGGTGGTGGTGAAGTTGTTAAATGTTATTGTAAGACTGGGTTATTCAGTGGTAAAATTTGTTCTACAAAAGGTAAAGGCTCGTATTGTGGTGGTAATCCTTGCTCTAATGGTGATGGTAATTGTAGATAATTATTAAAATCTACTGTATAAAATCATCAACAGGAGTTAGCTACGATTATTTTATGAAATAGTCGTAGCTACAAATAATGTGTAATTACGATTAAATTATATTTTAAAAATATGTATAAGTTTGTTTGTTTCGTTATTATATTGTTTTTGAGTGTTTCCTGTAAAGAAGAATGTAATGTGATTCATATGGGAGAGAATCATTCTAAACGTTATAATGTTGAGGTTGATACTATGTGTATAAATGTTGGAAATTCAAGTGGTATGGGGAATTTTTATTTTAAAGACTCGATAATTACTTTTGTTGATGCGATTAATTGTACATTTTATGACTTGAACCTTCATGGACAGTTGATTGAAAGCTATTTTGGAAAAGGGCATGGAGACAATGAAATTAGGGCGATAATGTATGCGTTTCAGATTGAAAACGATCCATTGAATCGAGGGGTAATTGTTGATAATGATTATTTGATCACTATTTTTGATAGGAAAAATAGGAGAATAGATTATACTACAAAAATAGATTTTGGTAAGGTAAATAAACGGCATAATCAATACAAATCTCCGAGCTTGTATCAGATAGTTGACTTTACAGATTTTGGAGTGTCATTTTATTTGGATTCCGATTCCCTGTTAATATTTCCGGTTAATGTTGATGATCATGTGGCAGTTCGTTCCGATAGAATAGATAATGAAAGATATGAAGAAGGAGCGATTTTTGGTAAGTTGAATTTATCTACGATGAAAGTTGAACATGTTGTGGGCAGATTTCCTGAAATTTACAAGCATAAACCGATGCCACACATGGAATTTTTTCAATATGCAATTTCAAATGGTCTGTTGTATGTGAATCATGCCGTGGACTCGTTAATATACGTTTATAAACATCCAGATGATTTACAGTATACAATTGGTTACGAGTGCTCAGGGATTGATCGTAACTATACTTCTACCAAGTCTATTGATCAAAATGAAAGCTTTGAGAGCGATATGCAACATGTAGGGTTTAATTCGGGCTTACTATTTTGCTTTGAAAATAATACATTGTGTCGTACATATATAAAAAGTGCAGAGACAGGAGAATCAGGTTTACAGATATATAAAAATAATGATTTGATCACAGATGTAGAAATGCCCTCTTATTTCAAGTTATTGGGGTATAAAGATGGGTATTATTACGGGGTTCGTTTAATCCCTATAGAAGACCTTGATTCTACATATCTAATCTTGTATAGATTAAAAATAAATCTAGATCATTAAAATAAAGTCGAATTAATATTTTTTTAAATGAAAATAATTTGTTTGTGTATATTGTTTTTTGCTATTTTATCATGTCGTGATGAACAGAGTCTTTCAAAGGAATTGTCGGTATTACAATCTAGTTCTATTATTTTACCGCAAGGTGAAGATTTGATAATTCATAATATGGATTCAATGACTTATAATAAAGAGAATAAATTGAAATACATTATATACAGCGATTCTCTAGCTTGTTCTTCATGTATGATCAATAGTCTGATCTCATGGAATCCCTTTATTGAGTATAGTAAAAATTATAATGGAAAACTTGTTTTTTACTTCGTTTTTTCGCCTGCGAAAAAAGATGTACGTTCATTAAACATGCTTATCAGAAATAGCGAATTTAAATATCAAATTATTGTAGATGGGAAAAATAATTTTGCGAAATCAAATTCTCATTTGCCGAAAGATAATTTACTACATACATTTTTGTTAGATGAGAATAATAATGTGATTTTGGTTGGGAATCCAGTGCGTAACAAGAAAATAAAAGAGATGTTTTATAAAATCGTGGAAGAAAAATTAGGTAAACCGCAGTAATTTTTACTGAAACTACTTGAGCTTGTGATGGAGATTTTTACAATAGAAATGTGATTGAGGCGTGGTGTTGGGATGTTAGTTGTTGTGTTAGTAATAAGAAATATGGTTGTTTTGATGAGTTGTTTACATCTTTGATAACGATGCTTTTACTGGGGAAATTAGATATGAAGATGAAGTTTAAATTTGCTATTGTATTGTACATGATCACATCATGCCATTCAAACATGCGAGAGAATGTACATGCGGATAAAGTGATTACATTTAAAGAGGAGGGGATAGCGTCAATTTCACAAGACATTGATTCGGTATCATATCTCCCTTTGGAATCGGATTCGCTGGCTTATTTTTCTAATGGAACAAAAGTCGTATTTCGGGAGGGAAAGATATTTGTTGGGGATTTATTTCAACATAAAATTGTTGTTTATAGTGATGCCGGAAAGTTCTTGTTCACGTTAAACAGCCGGGGACGGGCTGTTAACGAGTATTTGGAGATCAAGAGTTTTTGCGTGACGGATCATGAGATTGCCATAATTGATAATTATAATCATTTTTTTAAGATCTATGATGTTGAAACAGGACGTTTCTTGATGAACAAGAAGATGCCGTTCGTGGCGTGGGATGTGGAAGGGCTGGATCGTGGTGGGTACGTGTTCGCGTTTTCGCCTGCCAACAAAGAGTATCATCTCAACAAAGCGAGATACCGGCTGTTTTTTACAGATAATGATTTGAACATTACAAAAAAGTTGTTCCCGTACGAGGAAAATGAATTTGCCCCGATTGGAAAGATGACCTATTTCTCGTCGTCACGGGAGAAAATTTTGTTTCATTGGTGCGGGGCCAGCTACTTTTCGGTCATTGATCGGGTCGAAGGGGACAGTATTAAAATAGTGGCTGTTGATTTCGGTGATAAGGAGATTACGGACAAATATAGAGATGATATGGAAAAGATAAATCAAAGCGGGAGTTATTATATTGGAGAGACACCTGTTACGAATGGAAACTATATAGCCCTTGAAATTTTGAGTCGAGATACTTACGGGTGTTATTTGTATTCCATGAAGGATAACGTAATGACGCAAAATTATGATGGCGAGAGCATGGTTATGCCTTATCCCTTGGGTGTTGATGAACAAGGACGCTTTATTTGCCTGTTGAATTCTTTCGGTGAGTACGAAATGTTGGTAAACGACGGATTCCCTCGTGCATCGAAAGAAGTGGAAGATCATATGGAAAATGGAGGAGTGACAATTTTGAAATATGTAACAAAATGATTTTTAGGGTAAGCGAGTTTGGTTAAGAATAGTTTGGCTAGTATATTACTAATTGATTTTGGGGATGAGGAACTTTGTAAAGAAAATGTGGTCGGATGTTGTGTTGGGGGTGTTGTTTGTCGTGTCCGGCTTTGTTAAGGCGGTTGACCCGGTGGGATTCTCGTATAAGATCGAGGAATACTTGGGGATGTTTCAGCTTTCGAGTTGGAGGGAGTTTTCAGTGTCTTTTTCGGTGTTACTCTGTGTTGCCGAGATGACCTTGGGGATGTTGTTATTGCTGCGATTATGGCGTAGGGTTACGGCGGTAACGGTGACTCTTTTTATTCTTGGATTCACGATCCTGACTTACTTGATTTATATCGACCCATACGGCGGGATCAATGAATGCGGCTGTTTCGGGGAGGCTATCCATCTTTCCAATGGGGCTACTTTCGCGAAGAATATTCTTTTGCTTGTTGTGGCCGGGATTTATTCGTGGAATGTTTTCAGGCAGGCTAAAAACAATTTTAATTATCGGCAGATCGGGTTAACTATCGGGGTGCTGGTGATGGCGTTCTTCGTGCCGCTTTATTCTTATTTTTATTTGCCGCCTTTTGATTTTTTACCCTATAATGTAGGTACGAAGATTGAGGCAAAAAACGTGGTTCGTCTTTATGATTCCGGTTTTAATGATGTCACGGAAACGGTGTTTGTAGGGGGAAAGCCTACTTACATGATCGGGTTAAAGGAAAAGATAACACCGGAGAAGAGTGGTAAGTTAGCCGCTTTACATGAGGAATATGAAAAGGGAAAAATCAATTTGTTTGTAGCAACCTCTCAAGGTGGTATTGCGATACCCGGTTGTAGCGATGTCCCGGTTTATTTTATGGATAACGTGATGCTGAAATCGATTTTACGGACGGCTGCCGGGGTGGTTGCTTTCGCGGATGATCGTATTGTGGGGAAATGGAATTTGTTATACACGCCTTATCGTTTTGATGGAGGATACGGGGAAGAATTAAGCGGAGAACGATTGAAGAGAGGGGCGTTCTTCGGGGTGTTGTTGGTGATGGGCGTGTTGTTATTTTATGGACGCAAAAAGATGGAGGAATGAAAAAAAGGTTGGATTTCTGGGATATTATCTTACGGGTGATGTACACCTTTATTGGAATCGGGGTGGTGATCGGAATTATTATCGCGATGCGTGTTTACGTGGTGGATCAGTTCGCCATTCCGACGGATTCGATGCGTCCCACCTTGATACCGGGGGATTACGTGATTGTGAATAAGTTGATTGCCGGAGCCCGGATTTATGACAGGCTTGACTTTAAAGACGGAGATCCGTTGGAGTGCCATCGAATGAAGGGGTTGCGTAAGGTGGAACACAATGATATCGTGATTTTTAATTTCCCGATCAACCGGAGTAAGTACAGGATCGAGTTTAAGATCAATTACGTTTACGGTAAACGGTGTATCGGTCTGCCGGGGGATACGGTCGAGATTCGAAACGGGTATTTTAAGAATAATAATTATAATGGAATTTTTGGTGTCGAAGAGGAGCAACGCCGCCTGTCGGAAACACCAGACTCGTTGATCGCTAATACGGTTATACATGCGTTTCCGTTTGATTTCCGGCATTACAGTTGGACAATCAAGGAGTTCGGACCTCTCTACGTGCCTCGGAAGGGGGGACAGGTGATACTTGATACCGTTAATTTTCAACTCTATCGGTTGGTGATTGAATACGAGACGGGTGAAAAACTTAGGGTTAACGCTCAACGCCAGCTGACATTGGGAGGGAAACCGATAGACAGTTATACGTTTCAAGGTAATTACTACTTCTTTTGCGGAGATCAGGTGTTGAATTCGAACGATTCCCGTTACTGGGGTTTCGTTCCTGAAGAGTTTATTGTCGGGGTGGTTACTCACATCACTTACTCCCGTGATCGTGAAAGCGGTGAGTTTCGTTGGGATAGGTTATTTAAGAAAGTAAATAAATGAAATAAAGAGAATCGTATGAGTAAATATTTAATCGTGTGCGCAATTTTGAGCTGTATTCTTGACTGTAAACAATCTGAAGTAAGTCGTGAAACGATCATTCGAATGGATTTGAAAAAGATGCATCAAATAGATATGCATGGAGAGTATGCCAGACAAATTTGCTTAACGAATGATGGAACGTCGGTATTGATTGATGAGGTGAAAAAAGTTTTGCTTGCTGGAGATCAATATATTGTTCAGTGTAAAAATAAGGTTTTGGGGTTTGATGTGCAAACCGGTACTCAGAAGATGTCTTTTTCAGGACAATGGGGAGAAAATAGAACATTTCTCCATCTTTGGGATACTTGGGTCGAGGGGAAGACTATTTGTATGTATGATGTAAAGGATAAAAAAGTTTTTCGATGCGATTTAAATGGAAAAAATTCTGATGTAACCTTTGTCACGAATAAGGGAGAAGACAATCCATTCCAAGTTTTAATAAAAACTGTTGAGGGTAATTACGTGGGGAAACGTGCGTATGGTGGCATGGAAGATTGTGAGTTGAATTTGTATGATAAAAATTTTGAATTTGTAAAAGAAATCGGGGATTTAAAGATAAAATCCGGGATTTATATCGGTTACCCTTTTTTCATGTATCGTCCTAGTGAAATACTATATTACAGATATTTCTATAATAATATTTATGCCATTGATGATAAGCAAAATGTGTCGGTAAAATACTATATCGATTTTGGTGAGAATAATATGCCTTTTGATTTGAGTTGGAGAGACGAATATGATTGTATCGATTTCATTAATAGTAGTGAGGAGGATTATGCCATATTAGTATCGAATATTTACGAATCGGATAAATATTTCTGTTTTAGATTTTTATGGAAGAAAAAAAAGTGTTTGGGGGTTTATGACAAATCAAATGGTAAAACAGCATCATTTATGTTTGATTCTTCCCCTTCGGATTCTGTTGTTGATGTGTATGCTTTTGATGATAAGGTTTTGCTGGTGAACCAAGATGGGGATAAAACGTGTTTGACAACCATAAGTGTGGATGATTTGTTAAAGAATGATTAATGATGATGAGAGCCATTGTATTTTTGGGTGGATGTATGCTTTTACTGAGTCAGTTTCAAGTGACGGATGGCCTTTACGGGGGGATCGACATCTCAAACTACTTTGCTTTGTTGTTAGGGGCAATGGTGGCGATCGTGTGTTTGGTAAAAGCTCCTAAAGCGCTTTACCGGGGAGATGCAATGGTGTTCGTGTTGTTTGTTTACTTGTTGATTCATGCAAGCTTGACTCATGCGATGCAGAGTAGAGAGTTCTATTTAAGTATTTCTTATTTTGGTCTTTATGTCGTATTTCGGGTGATAAGAGCCATGCGGCTGGCTAATTATGTCTCGTTTGCCGTGATGTTTGGCGGGATTTACCAGTCTTGCTTGGTGTTAGGACAACTACTGGGATATGGTATTTCAAATCACCTCCGTTTTGTCGTGACCGGGTCATTTTTTAATCCCGGACCTTGCGGTATCTTTTTGGCAGGAGTGTTCGTGCTTGCTGTCGCGATGATGAAAAAGGAATACCGGAAGGTGGGTTTTAACCTGATGTTTGTGCGTTACGTGACGGCTTGCGTGACATTTGGTGTCACCTTGGTTGCTATGGTCCCGACAATGAGCCGTGCCGGATGGATCGGGGCATTGGTAGGGGTGATGTTACTTTATCGCAGAGAGGTTGTAGCGTGGGGTAATACGAGGCGACGGTGGGTGATTGGTGGCGGTATCGTGGGGATGATCGTGGTCTTGATGTTATTTTACCTGTTAAAGAAAGATTCGGCCAACGGACGGCTTTTTATTTGGCAGAATACGGTGTCTGCTTATTGGAAAACTCCTTTATTCGGGGTTGGGATTGATGGTTTCGAGAGGGCTTTTGCAGAGGCTCAACATGATTATTTTGAAAAAGAGAAGGTGTTGGAACAGGACAATCGCCATGTAGAAATGGCAGGAGTCGTAGAGTCTGCATTTAATGAACCACTTGCTTTGTTTTTGTTGTTGGGGGCAGTAGGGGGTGTGTTAACGGCAATGGTTCTGTTTTTTAAGTTACAAAGACTGACGGCTTATAGTTGCGTGGCGGTGGCATTGCTTGTTGCGTCATTTTTCTCGTACACCTTTTATATCCCGTCTATCGCGATCGTCTTTCTTTTTGCCGTGGCACAGTTACCGGATCGGCGGGTAAGGGGAGGGCGTTACGTGAATGTTTTGATGTTCGGAATAATGGGTATCGTGGTCTTGTTTTTTGACTTTCGAGAGTTTGGTCGCCGAGAGGCGTACCGGAAGTGGAAAAATAACGCTGTTTATTACACGTGGGAGGATTATCAAAGCGTTGTCGAGGAGTACGGGAAACTTTATCCAGTCTTGAAGAATGATTTTAAATTTTTATTTGAATATGGTCATTCACTTCATAAGGTGGGACGATACGAGGAGAGTAATATTATGCTGAAGCGAGGTATCAGACATAGTGCTGATCCCATGTTCTGGAATATAGCGGGTAATAATTACCTGGCGTTAAAACAATATGACCAAGGAATGACGGCTTATCTGCGAGCTTATTACACGTGTCCGAATCGTGTTTACCCGCTCTACTTGTTGACCAAGCTGGAAGCCGAACGGGGTGACACGACGATGATGAATTATTATGGCCGTATTTTGCTGGGAAAACGTCCCAAGGTGCCTTCTCTTGCCGTGGACGAGATGAAGTTTGAAATTAGAAAAATGCTGGATGTGAAACTTTAAAATGATAATACAATAACAAATATATCGAATGAAAAAAAGACTATTACTATTATTCGTGGGATGGCTAGTTTGCAGTTTTGGCGTGGGACAGAACCCGGTCACGGGTAAGCTAACCCTGGAGGAGGCGATCAAGATCGCTCATGCCCGTTCCCCGCAGGCCCAGATGGTGCAACTCAGTTTCATGTCGCAATACTGGAGTTTTCGTTCCTACAAGGCTCAGTTGTTGCCCTCGCTTAATTTAAGCGGGAACCTGGGTAATTATAACCGTTCGCTGGTTGACGTGAGAGACCCGGAAACCGGGCGCATCAGTTACGTGGCGAACAACACCTTGAGTAATGACTTGTCCGTTTACATCAACCAGAAAATTGCGCTCACGGGGGGAAACGTGTCTCTTAACACCTCGCTTGCCCGCCTGGACCAGTTCTCTTACGACACGAAAACTTATAACTCGAACCCGGTCACGATCAATTACACGCAACCGCTACGTTCTTTCAACACGCTGAAATGGCAGAAGAAAACGGAGCCCTTGCAGTACGAGAAGGCCAAGAAACAGTACCTGGAATCGCTGGAGGGTATAACGCTTCAAACGACCTCTTATTTCTTCTCGGTTTTGTCGGCCCAGACAAGTTACAGGAAAAGCGAGGAGAACTTGAGAGATACCCGCGGCATGTACAAGATCGCTCAACAACGGCATGACATTGGCACGGTGACTAAAAGCGAGTTATTGCAGCTGGAATTGTCCATGATGAATGCGGAGTTAACGGTAAGTAACAGCAAGGTGGATTTGGAGGTGGCGCTTTTTAATTTTAAATCATACTTGGGAGTGGCGGAAAGCACGTTCTTCGAGTTGCAACCGCCGATGAACGTGCCGGAAGTGTTCATGGAATACGATTTCGTGTTAAACAAGGCGTTGCAAAACTCTTCTCACAACGTGTCGCTTAAAATAAAAGAATTGAACTCGCGGAAAAGCGTGGCTCAGGCCAAAGCAGACCGGGGGATCCAGGTGGAATTGAGGGCTAACCTGGGATTCTCACAAACCGGGGATGACCTGCAAGGAGTGTACAGTCGCTTGAAAGATCGGGAGGTAGTCGGGTTATCCTTGTCCATGCCTATTTACGACTGGGGGATGAGCCGCGGGCGTGTCAAGATGGCTGAAGCGGAGGCTCGCCTGGCCCGGACGGAACTGGAACAAGAGGAGACGAAGTTCCAGCAGGATATCCGGATCAAGGTGATGCAATTCAATAATCAAGCCCGGCAGTGTAATATATCAGCCAAAGCCTTACAGGTTGCGGAGGAGCGTTACGATATCACCAAAAAACGTTTCCAGAACGGGGGGATCACGGTAACGGACCTGAACACGGCCCAGAAGGAACTGGATAGTGCCAGCGAGCAGTATATCAATCAACTGCGTACGTTCTGGAACGCTTATTTCGAATTGCGCAAGTTGTCCCTGTACGATTTTATATCCAAAAGAGATATCAGTGCTGAATTTGATAAAATAGTAGAGAAATAGTCACTCGTGAAAATACTAATGATAATGAAAATGAACCTGTATAGAAGCCTGTTGTTGAGCGTGATCGTGCTGGGGGCGATCGCTTGCGGTAACGAAAAAAAGAAAGACGAGAAAGAAATCGGTAAAAGTGAAAGCCAGAGTCCGTTAATCACGGTTGACACGCTAGTGTTGAAAAAACGGACTTTCCAGAAACAGATCGTGTGTAACGGTAAGTTGCGTGCGGTTTTTAAAAGCGATCTCAGTTTTGACGGTACGGGCGTGATTACCGCGATCAACGGAAGTAACGGGGGATACGTGAAAAAAGGAGAGGTACTGGCAACTCTTGATATGAAAGAGGCTCAAGTTGAATTGGAAAAAAGTTACCGGGCGATGGAAAAGGCGAATATAGATTTACAGGACAAGTTAATCGGGCAGGGATATTCGGCAGACACGACAGGGATTCCGACGGCTATCCTGCGGAATGTGAAGATTTCGTCCGGTTATGATAACGCGATTGATCAGTTGGAGGCAGCGAAACGTCGTTTGGCAAGTTGTTATTTGATTGCTCCTTTCAGTGGGCGTATTGCCAATCTGGATGCCAAGATATATGATCGTTCCGCCAATAAGTTATGTACGTTAATTGACGATTCGTATTTTGATGTCGAGTTCAGTATATTGGAGGCGGAGATCGAAGAGGTGACGAAAGGGCAACATGTGAAGATTATCCCGTTTATTAATGATGAAAAGACGTTTTATGGAGATGTGACAGAGATAAATCCCTTGATTGATGAACACGGACAGGTGAAGATTCGTGCAAGGGTGCGTAATGCTGACCGCTACTTGATGGAAGGGATGAACGTGAAGATTATACTTGAGCGAGAGATTAAGAATAGTTTTGTGGTGCCCAAGGATGCGGTGGTTCTGCGGGATGGTTTTCAGGTGATGTTCTGTTACCGTGAGGGGAAAGCGGTTTGGACGTATGTTGATGTCGTGATGTCGAATATTGATTCCCACGTGATTAAAGGGAGTGAAAAGAAACAGACGGTTATTTCGGAAGAGGATGTTGTTATTACATCCAATAATTTGAATCTTGCCGACGGAACGGATGTGACACCTAATAATAGACGGTAATCATGATAAAGGAATTGTTAAAGCGTCCTATTGGGGTTACCATGAGCGTTGTCGCGATCGTGGTGTTGAGTATCGTGGCGATGGGGTACCTGCCCGTGTCGCTTATGCCCGCTATTGATATCCCGCAGATCACGATCCAGGTGTCGGCTCCCGGTTTGTCGGTTCGGGAGGTGGATAACACGCTTTTGAAACCGTTGAAAAATCAGTTGTCTCAGGTGACGGGATTGAAAAATATAACGGCAGAAGCGCGGGCGGATGCGGGAGCTATATATATGGATTTTGAGCCGAACAGTAATGTTGACATCATTTTTATTGACGTGAACGAGAAGTTGGATCGAGCTGTCGCGACATTACCCAAAGATATAGAACGTCCCAAGGTGATCAAGGCTAGTGTGACCGATATCCCGGCTTTTTATCTTAACCTGTCGTTAAAAAACGTGGCGCCCAAAGAGCATGACAGGCCGCGTGAGGCCGGAATTGATTTCAGTGAACTGGGGCAATTTGCCCGGGATGTTATTTCAAAACGTATCGAACAACTACCACAGACGGCGATGGTCGATATGAGTGGTGTTGTAACCCCCGAGCTACTTTGTATTCCTGATTACACGAAGTTGACTTCTATGGGCGTGGGTATTAATTTGCTTGAAAACGCGATTAACAATAATAATGTATCCTTAGGAGCATTAAGTATTAAAGATGGAGAATATCGTTACAGTATTCACTTTGATTCCCGGATTATCTCGAAAGAAGATATTGAGAATATATATATCAATCATAACGGGCGCATTTATCAATTCAAAGAGTTGTGTGAAATCGTGGAGCGTCCGGCGAAACGGAGCGGTTTGGTACGTAGTGGTGATGATCCGGCTGTTACGTTGGCAATTATAAAACAGAACGATGCCAAGATGGCTGATTTGCAGGAAAGTATTGCCACGCTGATGGCTGATTTGGAGAGGGAATATCCTAACATTCGTTTTGAGTTGACACGGGATCAGACCAAATTGTTATCGTATTCCATGGATAATTTGAGTAGTAATCTATTGGTCGGTGCTATTCTGGCGGCATTAATTATCTTTTTATTTATGAAGGATTTGCGTTCTCCGGTACTGATTGTTATAACCATTCCGTTGTCACTTGTGGTCACGCTTTTGGCTTTTCATGTTTTGGGAATATCTCTGAATATTATATCGCTATCGGGGTTGATTCTCGGGACGGGAATGATGGTTGATAACTCGATTATTGTTATAGATAATATATTTCAGAAATGGCGATTAGGATTGCGGCTTGATGATGCTATTTCCAGTGCGGTGGGGGAGGTTTTTACCCCGATGTTGAGTAGTGTGCTGACTACTTGTTCCGTTTTTTTGCCGCTGATCTTTTTAAGTGGCACGGCTGGCGCACTTTTCTATGATCAGGCAATGGCCGTGACGGTTGCTTTGTTTGCGTCATTATTGGTGTCGGTGCTTGTTCTGCCCGTGTATTTTTATCTGATGTATCGCAAACGTTCGGCATGGACGGAGAATCGGTTTATTGCGAGATTCTTCACGTTTGACTACTATCGTCCGTACGAGATCGGGTTAAAATGGACGTTACGTCATGGTCGGTTGCTGATTATCGGGTTTGTACTACTTGTTCCTCTTGCTTATTTCGTTTATCAAATGGTGGAGAAGAGTCGCTTGCCTCGTATATCGCATGACGATACGATTTTGACAATTGATTGGAATAGCGGTATTTCTTTGGAAGAAAATGATCTGCGTGTTTATAGACTGTTGGCACAAGTAGATAGTTTTATTTTGCAAACAACCTCGATGGTGGGTGTTCAACAGTTTTTGATGTCACATACCAAAGAGATCACTCCTTCTGAAAGCGTGATCTATATTAAGGCTAAAGATGCCGAGAGCTTGAAACGGATAGAACGGAAAATTTCGGATTACGTGGTCTCGAATTACCCGAAAGCACAAGTTTCTTTTCAAGTTTCCGGCAATATTTTTAATATGATATTTGCGGAAAAAGGAAGCACGCTTGTTGCAAGATTGCATAGTAAGGAAGGACAGGCTCCGACGGTAGAGCAGGTAACTCGTGTGGTCAACAAGATAGAAAAAGCCCTGCCGGACGTGTTGATCCCTCCGGCGATGATGGAACAGAATATTCGTTATATTGCTGATGTGGAGGCAATGGCAATCCATGAGGTTACGTTCGGTAATGTTTATGCGAAAATGAGAAATATGATTAGCCAGAATACCTTGTTTCGTATTAATCAAGTGGGGTATTCCGTTCCCGTGACCACGGGTGATACGCGGGCCGAAGCATCGGATATTTTGTCGGGTAAGGTGCGTAACCGTAACGGGGTTGAAATTCCTCTCTCAATGGTAATCAACGAGACCAAAGGCGAGGATTTTAAGAAACTTTATTCCGGTAGTGGGGGGGATTATTATCCGGTTGTTATAGATGTGGACGATGCTGATGTGAAACGGGTGATGGAGACGGTAGAAGAGGTCGTTAAGGAGGATAAGGACTTTTTCGTGACCTTTACGGGAGAGTATTTTTCGAGTCGGGAGACTATTCGGGAGTTGATCGTTATCCTGTTGGTTGCTATTTCGTTACTCTATTTTATTCTCGCGGCCCAGTTTGAAAGTATCATACAGCCGTTTATTATTCTATCAGAAATTGTGGTTGATATTTTCTTCGTTTTGTTTGGGCTTTGGATATTTGGCGAGAGTTTGAATATCATGTCGATGATAGGTTTGGTCGTGATGAGTGGCATTATTATCAATGATTCTATTCTGAAAGTGGATACGATTAATCGCCTTCGTAAACATGGTATGCCGTTATTAAAGGCTGTTTTTACTGGTGGGCACAGTCGGTTAAAGCCCATTATTATGACCTCTCTGACAACGATATTGGCTATTGCCCCGTTCTTGAACCGGGTTGATATGGGATCAGATTTGCAGTACCCGTTATCTCTTTCTATTATTATCGGTATGAGTGTCGGGACGATTGTCAGTTTGTTTTTTATACCGTTAATTTATTACGTGATCTACCGTAAACACTGATTTTATGAGTAATGATATAAAGAAAAAGGGATTTTTAGAACGTATTCCCGCCTTTTCACTTATTTTGATAATGGCTGTGTTGATGGTGGTGGGAGGTGCTTTGATACCTCTGTTACGAATCTCTTACCATCCATCCCCGGAACAGGGGAAAAGGCTGACTATCTCGTTTAGTTGGCCCGGGGCATCACAACGGGTCATAGAGCAGGAAATCACTTCTAAAGTGGAAGGATTGGTTGCCTCGGTGGTGGGCGTGGAGAAAACTTCTTCCGTGTCATCACAAGGAAACGGAAGTGTGACTGTCGTACTCAAGGAGAAAGCTAACGTATCGGCCGTGCGTTTTGAAATATCATCCTTGCTGAAACAGATTGCCGAGAAATTACCGGAGGGTGCGGGTGGTCTTTATTTACAAGGAGGGAATATCGGGGGAGGGCTTCGACAGAACACACGACAGGTCTTATCTTATATCATCAATGCTGATATGGATCCCGCTAATATAAAAG
>DYVS01000032.1:0-9743 GCA_020743075.1 Butyricimonas virosa
CTGAGAACATAGTGATAATCGTTTTATTTTATTTTTGATACTATAAATTTACAACTTTTATCGCTATGTTACTAATATTCAAATAAATAATTTTAATCCTTATATCGAACTCACGTTATTTACCTGCTAAAAAATTAAGCCCACTAATTATAGCAAATCAGTGGGCTTAATTTTTTATTTAACTTATCAAAGCCCCTCCAATCCTTTCCGTAAAGAGTCTCTAAAAACTTGATCCTCTCCTATCATACCTTCCCAAGAATATTTGACCTCTCCATTTTTATCCAACAAGAAATAAGCAGGGTAATTCGTTATTTCAAATCTCTCTTTCAAAAAAGCGACTTCGGGATCGTCCATATCTATTCTCACGCAAACACATAAAGAATTCAAATAAACCACCCGTTCGGATAAATCCCAGGCCCAATTCCTAGTTACAAAATAAGCATCATTACCTCTTACACATTCTACCAACAACGGCTTATTTTTCTCCTTTACTTGCTCTAAAGCATTACGCCAAAATTTTCCGTTACAACTTATCGGAAAACCCAGATACCTGAATTTTTGATAAAAATCCCATTGCTCGACAGGAGTATTGGCAAACTCAAATAGCATCTTGGAAGTAAATTGCCCCACACGCTCCTTATCCTCATCTTTACCGTTCAATCCCACGTATTTCATCGCATGCCACAAACAATCCTGCCACTCGTTAAGTTCCACCAGTTCTCGCATTCCCTCTATCATCCCCGGGATATCACTTTCCAAGAAAGCTTTTACTTCTTTTGCCCAAGTCAATACAACTTTTATTTTATCTGCCTTCGAGATAATTGTACAGTCTGGATCTGACAATACTGCTACAATTTGTTTTATCAAATCGAACGCCTCGGTAGAAGCCTGACAATCATACATCAAACGCTGAATTTCTTGCTTATAGCCTCTAACCAAGTAATCATCAATACGGTCTCTTTCTTGCTTTTCCCTGAACTTATCCCCATGCTTCACCACGTATTCAAAATATTTACTTCCATATGGATCTTCATTAAAAAGAGGCCAACACTCCCTATCCGTCAATTTCTCGAACGGAGTCTGTTCAAACAAAATATTCCGTATACTATCGGCTTCATGCAATTTCCGGATGTCTTTCAATATCAAATAATAGTCAATGGTGTTTTGTAAACTCATCTTTTGTTTTTGATCAAGCAAAAGATTCAGAAAAAACAATGACGAAGTCTCATTCTCGCCACGTTCAAGCCAAGCCAAGAACTCTTTCGGATTTCTTGTTCCTTGCAAGCGATGTCTTACCACTCCATCCTTTTGTAGAATAAAAAATGTCGGTATAGATTTCACTTCATATCTCTTTCTAAAGTCCTTACCCTCCAAGTTATCTACATTTATTTGTATACAAATGAATTGCTCGTTACAATATTCTCCAACATCTTTTCTACTCAACACCTCTTCAAACATCAATTTACATGGCCCACACCAAGAGGCGGTAACATCAACAAAAACAAGTTTCTCCTCCGCTTGCGCCCGTGCCAAGGCTTGATCTAAAGACAACGCATCAAATTTTACACCTTGGGCAAATACACTACAACAAGCCAAAAGACTTATTATCAATAAAATATTTCGTTTCATACATAATTCATTAACAACGGACATTCTAATTCTGTTCTAATAAAAAGATTGATAGGTAACACCGTTTGCTTGACAAAAAAGATTAACCAACTCTTTCATATACAAACGTCTCCGGATACATTTTTCGCTATACTCGACACCCGTAAAAAGATTCTTAAACTCTTCATCCGAAAAAGCGTAAACAGCAGCAATATAATTCATCGCATCACAAGATTTCTCTAAAGTTTTACGATACACGATCTCCCTATTGCTATTTTTAGGATCAATTTCGCTCCATTCTGTATCTCCCCATTCCAAAAATCCCATACGCCAATAATCCCATAATTCCGCACCAAAATACCAGTCCGCATTCAAATCAATTTCCTCTCCTGTATCAAGCATCCTATAATATTTATAAGCATGCATATTATACAAGGTTCGAGCTTTCGTAGGAAGATCTGAATTTGTCATTTTATAAAAGAATTTTAAAGAATCAGAACAGTGAATATTTAGCCAAGTGTATACTTTAGCGCTCAACACCATTCCAGCCCAAAATTTCAACGTGGATTCATCCATACTTTTAATATCAGCCAGTTTACCCACGGGCGTCGTTTCAATCGATTCTTCAAAGACCCAAGCCGCTTTGCCCCCTTCTCTTATCGTATCACCACCGTAATCCTCTGTTAACAGACTATCTACTAACAATAAAGATTTTACCCGATATTTCCCCAATGGAGGCAAATTAGGCAACACCCACTTCTCTATCGCATAAGCAGCTTTCAACATGGCAGCCGTGTCTCGTGATAAAGTAAAACGAACCTCCTTTGATACTAAACTATAAATAAGATATTTTTCACTTACCGTTTCATAAAATCTCACCGGATCTCCATTCGAATCCACACCATCCTCCACGTATCCCAACGTATCGTTGATGAAAATTGAAACTCCCGTCTCTTTATATATTTTATGAAGTAAATGCCCCAGTTCTCCCGGTCTATCCGGCACGGCAAACCAATCAACAACTGAACTTGCATTCAGTTTTATATCTTCTTCGTTACAAGATGTCAATAACGTAAAGACACATACACTATATAATAAATAACTTTTCCACATATAACTATTTTTATTATCCGTTATTCCAATTTCATTTCCACACGCTGGGGATTATCAACCAAATTACCTTGATTATACACGATCTCGTAACCGGGAATCGGTAATACCCACGCCGGGTCTTCACCATACGGTTTCAACACGTAATCCCCTTCCAGTACCCCATTTTTATCATAAGTTTCATGTCTTATCGATTTTTTCTCCGGGTATTTCGAAGAAACAGCATACCTACGCAAATCAAACCAACGGTGAGCCTCAAAACAAAGTTCCCTACGCCGTTCGTCCCGGATAAACGAGATCAAATCTTTTTCATTCAAACCGTCTACATCGGGGATTCCTCCCTCAAACCGATTGTTCAATAACGTTTTAATCGTCTGCTTTGCCTCCGCTTTATCCAACATAGCTTCAGCTTCCGCCTTATTCAAATACAACTCCGCACTCCGGATCACGAAACAATCGTAGACTTTTTCCACCACTTTGGCAACCTTATACTGCTCATCTTCACGAGCTTCAAAAAAAGCATTCAATCTCAAATCTTTAACTTCTTGATCATCAAAACAGTTATATAAAGAAATTAAATCTTCCGAACAGGTAAAAGAACAGAGCATAAAATTGTCGATATCGTTATAAAATACAGGAGTTGCATTATAACCTTGAGTAAATACGATTTCCGGATTTTGCACATCTAACACATACCGGTCTTCTTCTCTTCCCGGAAAAGATTTCAAATCCATCAATTCCACCCCTTCCAATGCCAACGCCTTTTGACATTCATCTAAAGCGAATTGCCATTCCCCCATATATAGATACACTCTACTTAACAAAATTCGTACAGCAAGCTCATTCACCCTGTAGATCGTCGGTTGAGTAACACCTTTCAACTTATCAGCAGCACTTTTCAGATCCTCGACAATCACACGATAGCACTCTTCCATGGAATTACGTTTATAATATTCATCCACAATATCCTCTGTAAGATTTAAAGGTACCCCCATGTCACTAGACGCCGTTTCTTTCACGTAAGGATTTGCATAAAGATTGATCAACAGATAGTAATAAGCCCCTCGCAAAAAACGAGCCTCTCCCTCTATTCTGTTCCGCACTTCAACAGAGTCATGCGTAAACTTTTTCACATGAGCAATAATGACATTCAAATAGGCAATATGGCTATATATTTTTTCCCAATCTTTGTCTTCCCACTCCTCGTCTGTTTTTGGATTAATCGTTAACTGGTCAGACCAATCATAGAAATTTTTGAAAGAAGCCACATTGTTAATAACATCTATAGAACCATCCTTTCTAAATATCGTCATTGCAACATCATCATCCATCACATGAATATAAGGATAGTATCCATTACCATAAACACCCGCTTCTGCAAAATATAACGGTTGTTCCATGTATCCATTACCAATAAGAATCTCGTCCAAATCGGTACAACTTTCAGCATAAGCTAAATCTTGAGAAAATTCTTCCAAAAATTTCCCACAGGAATTAAACAATAACACACAAAATATTAAGATTAAATACCTTTTCATCTTTTTACTTATTAAAATGTTACATTCAAACTAAGACTATAAGTAGGTCGAACAGATATGTTTATCAATTCGGAAGACCCCGATTGAGACGGATCTTGCCCTTTCAGCTTTTTACTGCATAAGGTAAATAGATTCGTTCCACTTACATTCAAATAAGCCGACTTCATATACATTTTATGACAAATTCTCTCCGGAACAATATAACGTAACGACAAACTTGTCAATTTCAAATAATCTCCCGAAACAACACGCACATTAGAATTGTCATACATATTCCAAATTGTTCCGGCAAATTCATATGGCTTATCATTCCACCAGGGAGTCCTCGTTTTTTCGTAACTCTTAGCATCCAACAAACCCGGAACATTCGTAAATTCTTCATCACCGGGACGTCGCCAACGATGAACAAATTCACCTCTCATATTCATCACCGGAGCCGGTACTGCCGAATTATTACTTCCATACATCTGTAACAAACGGATCTTCGCCCCCACGCTATAAGCTAAATTGAAAGATAACCCCCAATTTCTCCAACCCAAATAGTTACTGATACTTCCCTGTAAAAAAGGTTCTCTACAACCGGAATGTTCCATCACTTCCATACAAACATCTCCCAACGTCATCAACTCGTATGATTTTTGACGGGTAATCTCATTCCCATTTTTATCCGTTCCAACAATTTCGTTCGCATCCGTTCCATAAAAAGTAGGACGTCCATCCTTAGGATCCAAACCCTTAAATTTATAAGAATAAAATGTATTCACGGGACGTCCGGCAACTTGCACCCGACCGTCCAAATAATCTCCATACCTAATTTCATCCTGCAAAACTTTGTCTTTGGACTTTATTTTATCTACCAACTGATTAAATACAGAACCGAAATTTGGATTTATACGCCACACAAAACCACGTTTTTCTCCACCTGCTCCAAGATTTTCAATGGGCGTAAAATTAATATCAAACTCAAATCCTTGATTATTCAACGTTCCCCGGTTCACGGTATAACTACTAACACCATTAATTCTTGAAACAGTTTTAGACATGAATGCATCCGTCGTATGGCGATAATAATAACTAAAATTTCCTACCAACTTGTTATTAAACAACGAATATTCCAATTCAATGTTATAAGTCGAAGTTCTTTCCCATTTTAAATGCGGATTCGGATAATACTTAATGGAAGAATACAATTCATCAAATGCCCAATGAGTTCCTTTTCTCTGTATAATCAAATTCGGAGAATCTTGGGCAGACATATTTCCTTGGTAGCCAAACGAGGCTTTTAACGCTAAAGTATTAATCCACCATTTATTAGACAACAAATTTTCATGTATATTCCATCGACCGGAAACGGACCAAATCGGGTTCAACTTTTCATTACTTGTATCTCCAAATTTATTACTTCCGTCGATACGCATATTAGCATTAAAAATATACGCGTCTTTATAACCATAAAACAAAGTTCCAACCAATCCCACTTGACGAGTTAAATTATGAGTCAAAATACCCTTAGCCGAAGCATCACTTTTTAACCAACCATCATAATTAGGAAATTCCAAGTATCCCCATGAATCAGATAAATTCACGTCATCAAAAAGCATTCCCCGTTCCGGGATATACCCTCGTTTAGTAATCGCAAAACCAGTATAAAGGGTTGAACTCAACTCTCCAATAACAGAAGCTTGGAATTGATGTGCATTTTCTTTATCCAAAAATTTATTAAATGCCAAATTCACCCGAACACTGTAATTCTCATTTTTAGTATTATTTAGACGTAATTCTCCACCAATCGGCATTTCGGAATTAGAAGCCACTCCTTCATTATCAGAACCGGGGAAATATTCTTTTCTCAAATTTGCCGCATACCAACTTTTTACCCCGAAATAGACTCTTTCTTCGAAATTAGAAATTCCATAAGAAAATTGGACACCGGCCTTCAAACAAGGTATGACTCGATATTCTATATTCGCACTCATACCAATCGCGTTACTTTGAATATCATCACTTGTATTTTTTCTCTCGTTAATTATACTGAAAGGTTTAAGATACGTGTGTCTCAAATCATTATCTCTTTGATAAAACATCAAACTACCATCCTCGTTATACGCTCCCACGCTACGAGCTGTATTCAAAGCATAGGTCATCAATCCAACCTCCTGGGGTGTATATTCCTTTTTTTGCACGTTTCCATTCAAATTAAAAGACATGACAAACTTCTCATAATTGATATCCACCTTGGCCATGGCACTATAACGACTATTTTCTTCTCCTTTCAAATTACCATTCTCGTTCGAATACCCCAACGAAGTGTAATATCGTACATTCTCCGAACCACCGGAAACACTCAACGTGTGCGCGTGAGAATATGTATCTTGCATTAATAATCCCAACCAATCTGTATTAACCGTCTCCATAAATTTTACTTTCCGAATAAATTCATCAGAAGACATTACTCCATTCACGTAATCGTTATAAGCGGCCTCATATCCCACGTAACTAGATAAATCCGGAATAACTTGTTTTTTCCTTACCACTTCTTTCGAGAAATCAATCCTCTCTTGAGAATTCATCACATCAACAGAACGATCCGTGTACCGAGGACGTTGCCGGAATGTACCCGATAAAGAATAAGAAACCGAGGGCGCCCCGACCTTTCCTTTTTTCGTGGTGATCACGATAACACCATTAGAAGCTTTAGGCCCGTAAATAGCCGTGGCAGACGCATCCTTTAACACGTCCAACTTTTCAATATCCTCGGGATTCAAACCGGAAATGGCATTCCCTAACAAATTCACAAAATCCAAATCATTAATACTCGCCGGATCCACGTTTACAGGATCGGTTAAAATAACACCATCCAACACCCACAAAGGGGCGGTACTCCCCAACAAGGTTGTTGTTCCTCGTATTTTCATTTTGGGCACAGCCCCCACTTGCCCGCTATTCTGCATAAAAATCATTCCCGGGATTCGACCTTCCAACATCTGGTCCAACGTGCCAACTCCCGGCTGCATGATATCATCCATCTTCAACGTGGTCACGGAACTTGTCAAATGACGTTTATCCACTTTATAATATCCCGTGGATACCGTGACTTCATCCAACTCCATCAAATCTTCCTCTAAAACGATTCGTAATGTATCCGTTTTATCCGTAAAATTTACAAGTTGCTTTTTAAAACCGATAAAAGAAAACTCCAAAGTACCCCGTTGCATGGGTAAGGTTATCCTAAACCAACCTTTCACGTTCGTGGAAGTCCCTATTGACGTCCCGGCAACTTTCACCGTTACGCCAGGCAGGACTTGATGGTTTTTATCATACACCCATCCCTGTAGGACCTTGGATTTTTCTTTCTCTGACACGACTCTTTCTTGAGCTATTCCTCTAGCAGACAAAAATATATACACAACAAACAACAAGATTCTCAATAATTTCGTAAACATTAACATTTTGCGCCATGCTATCCAATAGCATGACCAAGCGCAGTTTCGCTTTTTTTCCATAAATTTGTGCTACATAATTTAATAAAACATTTTTGTTTTAGGAGAGTTCCAAGGTTTCCTAGGCGTTGGACTCTCTTTTTTGTATAGAATTCAACCTTAGTTTCTACAGGCATTTAATCTTTTCATATGAATATTCAATTTCAATCATATGCCTCAACGATAAAAAGCATATTGTACAAAAGACAAAAACGTTGTTTAGAAACAGGTATAAAAGTATTCCAAATTTCACCTTGTGAATATGGCTAGATAAGTCTCTTCAATTCTTTACCCTGGTGATTTATTCATAGTGTAAATTTTAGTTTTACCCCAATCCCCCAAAAGCAAAAATTATACAATAAAAAAGCGGGGACCGTTAATTTATCTAGTTCAAGGTATCGCTAAACACCCGCATACAAACAAACAACAGTCCACGCTACTCTGCGTGAACTATTTGTTGATCTTGTATGCAATAATTTAGCGATTTTTGAACTAAGATTTCAACAAATTCACGAAATATATTCAAGGTAGGCTCTCCTACCCATTATTTTCATTACGACAAATATATGAATACTTTTTTTCATTCCCACAACTTTCACTTCATTTTTTATCCTCAATTCATATTTCTACAATTTTAATACACCCGAAAAATCTTGTAAACTTGGGTAATTATTTAACAGAGTTCGATACAAACAGCGGAAACAACTTCTAATAAAAACTAAGGGAAATCCCACGGAAATCCTAGAGAAATAATCTCACTTATTCGAAGATCATTCGATGCTTATTCGAAGCTCACACATTACGGGATGATTAAGCTTCGAGTAAGCCTCGAATAATCTCTGTGAGAGTGAGATTATTTGGGTTAAATTACTCCTTTATCTGGGTTAAATTTGAGTAATATCACAGGAGTAAATTTCACTGCAAATTAGTATATAAATTCCAATTTAAAATTACCACATCTAAAATAGATTGAGGGAATTCACTTACAGAAGAAGGAAATTTAAATTACAAACGAACCCACTTCATAATCTCATAAGGCTCATCAGCTATATATTGTGCCCCGTTTGCCAACAACTCTTCCCGATCCCGGAATCCCCATGTCACCCCGATCGAAGTTACACCACTATTTACTGCCGTTTGCATATCCACGCCGGAATCTCCCACGTAAAGGACCTCCTCTTTCGTGACTCCCGCCTCTTTCATAATATCGAAGACTATCGTGGGATCAGGTTTCACGGGAATCCCCTCCCGTTGACCATAAACGAAATCAAAAAGTCCCTCGCCAAAGTATTCCGGAATCAGCTCCCGCGTGGCCGCATGATATTTATTGGACGCCACGGCTAACAATAGATAATGACGCTTCAGCGTCTTCAGTAATTCACAAATTCCATCATAAGGAGCCGTAAAATCAGCCTTATGCTCGGCATAATAAGCCATGAAATCTCCCCGAATCTTCAGCATATTCTCGTGTGACCGTTCAGCCTCCGGCAGAGCCCGCTCGAGCAACTTATCTATTCCATTCCCCACGAAATAACGAAAAGCAGGCAATTCATGTGTCGGATACCCATGTTGCCGTAAAGCATAATTCGTACTCATCGCCAAATCCTGTAAAGAATTCAACAATGTTCCATCCAAATCAAAAATTACCAACTTCGTCATATAAACATTTATCTACACATAAATAAAAAAGAGGTTGTTTTTATCCAACCTCTTTCAGCACGGGAGGAGAGGTTCGAACTCCCGACCCTCGGTTTTGGAGACCGATGCTCTACCAACTGAGCCACTCCCGTTTTTCGTGCTGCAAATTAAGGTAATTTAAACGAGAAAAACAAGTTCCACCCGGGTCTACACGTAAAAAATATTACCTCAAAAATGTTTGTTCTCCCACAAGTATCAGGGGTTCAAGCAACAAATTCATCCAACAAAATACAAAACCCCATGACAATTTTAAAATTAAACCGTATTTTTGTCCTCCGACCTCAATAAAAAGGAACATGGAAAAAGTTGT
>DYVS01000033.1:0-10141 GCA_020743075.1 Butyricimonas virosa
AAATCCATCACGTCCGACTGAAGCTAAAACATTAACAATATAGGCTGTTGATGAGAATAATAACAAATAGTTATATGATCTAGAATAATGCAAATTAGTTATTGAAAAAAAATAACAGATTAAAATAATTGGATAAAATTGGCTTACAAAAGTAGTTAAATAGTAAAATATATTGACATTAAAATACACTGTACCACCAACCATATCTGTTCTCAAAATCAATATAGAATTTCCTGATGTGAACAATTTATATACTATCGGCAAAAAATATATATAAGCACAAATTCCCCCTATAATAAACACATTGCATAAACATCTAAATAACCTCTCATTACATAATGAAAACTTCTCTATTTTCCTTTGGTCAAACTTTAGTACTGGATATATAAAGAGTAAAAGAGTTGTCAAAAAATAAAAAGATGCTTCAAGAGTATAAACTTTATTAGAATTATCCTCCAAAAAAGACAATAGGATAGAACTTATATATAAAAATAACAAATATGTTCCAATAGAAAAATGTGTTTGCTGCTTTTTTTCTACATATGTATATATCAAAATCAAGACAAATAAAACAATTAACACACAAATCAACATATCTTGCTTATAAAAAAATACAAAATTTTATTACCCATCGATAATAACATTCTCTGATTTTGAAAAACAGAAACTAACAAATTCAAACTACAAAATGATCGATGCTTTACAATTGACAAAAACAACGACACGAAACGTATATTTACAAATTTTACAAAAGCCTCCTTTTCTAAATATCGAGATGCAAAATAATAAGCTATTTCAAAACTAGAAAAACGGAATAATACTCTTTTACTTCCATCTACACTATGAGAAGCACTTTCTAATAAATAGTTATATACGGCAGTAACGTCAGGTAAAAAAGCGATATCGGATTTTAAAGCAACCCATAACCACATTGGATAATCACCCATAGCCAATTTTTTACTTATCGGAACAATTTTGTCCAAATACTCCAATACCAACTCTCGCTTCAATACGACAGTTAAAGTAGGTATTGAATTACGTATCAATAATTCATAAAAAGAAACATTAGGTTTCCCCAATATTCCTGTATTCATTTTTTTATTTTGATTATAAATCACTGCTCGAGAAAATATCATCCCGTAAGAAGAATTTTTCTCTAAAAAATCCACTTGTTTTTGTAGCTTTAAAGGATCGATCCAGTAATCATCCCCTTCACATATAGCTATGTACTTCCCTTTAGCACGAGGAAATTGGAATGTTGCAGAAATCCCGATACCTTTAGAATATTGATTCTCTTTTTGATATATTGGCTTAATCAAATCTGGATATTTTGTCTCATATTCACGGATTATATCTGATGTTCCATCTGTAGACGCATCGTCATGAATCAGTATTTCAAAAAGGAATGTCGTCTTCTGCATCAAAAAACCTTCCAAACATTGACGAATATAAGGAGCTTGATTATACGTAATACAATCAATACTAACCAAAGGCGTGTTTTTCATATTTTCAAATATAATTCTAAATAGCGTTCATCTAAAACATAAAGATAAACGCTATTTTAGCTGTATATTCTATATTAACCTCACATATCTCTATGAAGTCTTTTTAACATAACGACCATTGTACATATAATCCAAAAGCTCATCTCTAGTCATATGACCTATTCCTAAATAATCAAGATTATATACTGTTTCCTCGAAAAAACTCTTTTCATGCATCGCTCCTCCAAGTACGATCATAGAATCAATGATAGGTGTTGGTACTCCAAACTTTACACCAAAGTCATGATAAATTTTACATCCCACAGGAATATCCTCTGTAATATATCGATGATCAATCGAATTAGGACCCGTGTTACCTTCATCACATGGTTTATCAAGTGGAAAAATGACATTGTCTTTACCATTTTCATCCAATCCCATATATTCTTGAGTCAAAATACTACGACGAGAGAAAAACGATTCATAAGAATAGTAAGGACTTGCGATTCCTATAGCTTTAGCAAGCTTACATTCCTCTTGATAGAATTGATATTGTACACGACATATAGATGGGCACAAACCATGTGAATACATAGAATAAGAATCTGGAGCATTTCCATATACTAACGACCAATTTTCCATGCTAGACACACCTAACAACGAAGCTGGCACATGAATAACTGGATTAACATTAGCAAATCCTATATCAAGCATAGTGTCTCCTCTCTGTGGCCCTTCTCCCAATGTTACTGAATCCATACAAGGCAAATATTTTACAGATTCCATAAAATCATCAATATCAGACATAGGTAAACATGCGCCCCTCAAAGAAATAGCTCTATACTTAATCCCCACGTGATTTGTCCAAAAACCACATATTTTTTCTATGCGAGTTCCATAGGGAGCCGAACTCCAACCTCCAATAATTACATCTTTCGTGCATCCCATCTCTCGCATTAATTTACGTAGTAATAAACTTGCATAATTATCAGTGAAGGTATGAATAATCATACCATCTTCCAATAAAGGCACAAGAGTTTTAAGATAATATTCATGAGACAATGCCGGAACACCTATAATAATAAGTTTAGCACCTTTAACCACTTTTCTCATATCGGTACTAACAATATCAAGAAATACACGACCGGAACGTTCAAAACCATAAAGATTTCGTTGAATACCATCAAGCAAAATTCCAGTCTTATCAAGACGTGCAATTGATTTTTCGCTTTTTGAGTAAAGCCGAACTTCTCTACCTGCAAGTTTACAATCTGCAGCAGTAGCCTTACCTACTGCACCTCCACCTAATACAGCAATAGGACAAGTAGATAAATAAGATAAATCTCTTTTCATACAATATTATATTTTAAAATTATATTCAAATTGTCCATTTTTCTAATTTAGAGATAATCATATCATTGCCATTCTCATCAATAATCTTAAGATTTTTATAAACAAAAGACAAAAATTCCTGAATATCCTCCTTATTGGGTAGATAGGCTACAAACTCAGCAACACGTTGACTTATATCTCCGGAGGGGGGAATAACATCACCAGCATAATATCTTTGGGTTGCAGAAAAAACACAAGAATTTGAAGCTATTTTCTCGACCCCTGAAAACTCCGCAATTTTACCAGGACGAACTGCAATAGATAATATAATACATACACCACCGTTTAATTTATAAGCATCAACAGGATTACCTTGTTGACTATGTACATCACCAGTAAGAGCAAAATGTACAAATGATTTCATATTATCAAATCCTGTAGATTGTTTCAACACAATATCAAAGTCACTTCCAGGAAAACGCATTCCAGGATCATACATATATACATGACCATTTTCCCAAAAACCTTGCAAAAAAACAGCTCCATAAACAATACCTAACGACTTTATCATTCTTATCACATTAGGTTCAATATCACAACGATATTGTTCTGCATTACGAGAAGGCAATATTGTTGCTATTTGTTGCCGTTCGAGTTTATCTTCAACTCTTCCCAGATACCTATCCCCAATTTTAAGTAAATAAGGTTCGCTATTAATAACAATATACGCAAATGACATATCTTGCTTACCAGACATATATCTTTCAATTAATACCCTCCCATCTTTTGCTTCTGCACGAGCACGCTCAATTGCCACTTGTATCTCATTTTTTTTATAGCAAACACTCTGTCCTCGCGATCCTCTACTATCAGAAGGTTTTACCAATACAGGATAAATTACCTTATCATTTTCAACATCAGATATACTATATTCTGGGACAACCTCTACACCATGCTTTATGCAATAATCCTTAAATAATATTTTATTAGTCAAAATACTAAATTGTTCTTTTGTACCATAACATGGAAATCCTAATTTTTCACATATTTGCTGATAAGGGATTTGCGCAGGATCAATACAAAAAGCAAGAACACCATCAACTTTTTCTTTACAACATTTATCAACAATAGCATCTACATCCATGATATCAAGCATCCAATATTCATCTGCAATTCGCTTTGCAGGAGAATCTTTAGGTGCTAGATAATCAGTCACAATCGTATATACACCTAATTCTTTAGCTGCTTTAATGACTTTTATATGAACATCTGCCCCAGCTAACACTAAAAGTTTTTTTCCATGCAGGTCTTTAAAATCCTGTTCTTCTACGAAACTCTCATTCATTATTATTATTTTATAATAGAACCAAGTACTCTCTCCACATCTCCATTAGTTACACAATGATGCATTGGTAAACAAATTACACTCTCAGCCATTGTCATTGCACAAGGTAAATTATCCAACCTTGAACTCTCCAATCCCCGATAAGTCGAAAAAGTACTAATCAAGGGATAAAAATAACGACGTCCGAGAACACCACGTTCTTTCATCTTAAAATAGAGTTCATCACGTGTCATTCCATATTGCTCTGCATCAATAAAAATGGGGAAATAAGAATAATTATGCTTTACATTAGGCATATCATCAAAAAAACGAATACCGCAAACATCACGCAATCCCTCTCTATAGCGGTTAGCTACTTGCTGCCGAGCTACAATTGCTTGATCAACCTGCTTTAAATTTAACAATCCATAAGCAGCTCTCACCTCATCCATCTTACTATTTATACCCGGAGCAACAACCTTGATTTCCCCTGCAAACCCAAAATTCTTTAAATAATCAATTCGTTTCTTGGTCTGCTCATCATGCATTATCAAAGCACCACCTTCTATAGTATTATATACTTTCGTGGCATGAAAACTCAACGTAGACATATCCCCTGCTTTTAACAAAGATTTTCCGTTAACCTCTACACCAAAAGCATGTGCAGCATCATAAATCACCTTTAAACCATATTGATCGGCAATCTCTTGTATACGCTCCGTATCACAAGGTCTCCCATAACAATGTACTGGCATAATAGCCGTCGTTCTAGGAGTTATAGCAGCTTCTATCTTATCTGAATTAATATTACAAGTTTCCGGGTCGATATCAACAAATACTGGCTTAATACCATTCCACCACAAAGAATGCGTTGTTGCCACAAAACTATACGGAGTAGTTATTACCTCTCCCGTAATTCGCAATGCTTGTAATGCAGTAATTAAAGGCAATGTTCCATTCGTAAAAAGACTGATATAAGGAACTTTCAAATAATCCGCCAAAGCCACTTCCAATTTTTGATGAAAACAGCCATTATTGGTGATCCACTTACTATTCCAAATTTCCTTAAGCAACAGATTGAATTCCTCTAAATCAGGAAGAAGTGGGGAAGTTACTGTAATTTGTTTATTTTCCTGAATCATATTCATTAATTATTGTTCCGATGTAATAAATCTATTAACTCCTTCCATTCACGAAATCGCAAACACGAAGCCAAAAACAAGTAGTAAAAAACACCCACGCAAACACCACAGATCAATTGCACCAAAGCTCCCCAAGACAAGTAATAAAGAAACGTGTATACCACGCCTCCCATTGAAATGCTTAATAATAACGTAGGTGTTAAATCTCGCATCTGGCGGACGAAACCGACATGAATCAATTTTCCTGTATAATAAGTATTAATAACCAATGCTATTAAAGAAGAAAAAATAGTTCCCACACACATAGCTATTAATCCCATAGGTATCGTGATACAAAGAATACCAACTCCAATAATTTTCTTTATTATTTCGAGGCGCAAGAAAAGATCTGATCTTCCCTTTACTTGTAACAAGTTAAGATTTATGGCATGAACGGGATACCACATCATACTAAAACAAAGAATTTGTAATAATATCGCTGTAAAAAACCATTGTTCTTTTAATAATACTAATATTAACGGTTGAGCTACGGCAGCCAACCCCATCATTAACGGAAAAATAACAAACGCCGATAGACGCAAAAAACGTCTATAGACATCAGCCAAGCGAGTATCATCATTTTGTATAGAACACAACACAGGATAAGTAACTCGTTGCATGATTCCGGTCAAATTAGAGGACGGGAAGTCTGAAAATTGTTGTGCTCTCGTGTAATACCCCAAATCAGAAGCAGAAAACACTCGTCCAATCACGATTAAATAAATATTTTTATATATAGTTTCCAGCAAACCAGAAGCTAATAACTTTGAACCAAAACCAAATAATTCTCTAAACGATTTCCATGAATAACACCAAGTCGGTCGCCAACTAGAAAAATACCAAAGAAGTGATACGTTAATACCCAAATTCAGTAATTGTTGAATAACGATAGACCAAACACCATAACCGTTAGCAGCCATCCCTATGCCGCAACACCCCGATAACAATGCCGCAATTAAAGCAGCCTTGGCTTGTGTCTTAAAATCAACACGAGTTGTTAACAACGCTCTTTGTACTACCACAAATGAATTTATGAACACACTAATCCCGATCACCCGCATGATTAACACCAGAGAGGGTTCTTTATAAAAACTAGCAATTAAGGGAGCACAAACAAAAAGTAGCCCGTACAGAATAACTCCTATCCCTATATTAAAATAAAAAACCGTTGAGTTATCCACCTCTGTTCGATCTTGCTTACGAATAAGAGCTTGAGAGAATCCACTGTCTACTAACGATTGGGATACAGCCAGAAAAATTGTTAACATCCCAACTAAACCGTAATCATCAGGCGTTAACATTCGAGCCATAATAATCATGACAACAAATTGTATCCCCTGCACTGAAAAACGTTCAAGAGAACTCCAAATAATTCCGTGAAAAGTTTTTTGCTTTAAAGATTCCACCCGATTCTACCTTTATCAATCTTAAAATTTAAACATTCATCACCCTCAATAAAACGCCCATATAAATTTTTCATATCCACCACAACTTCTTAGATTTTTTCAATTATCCTTCAAACGGCTACTTTTGATACCGTCTAACGCCACGTTTTCCAAACGAATACATCTAACAAATGTCAAATAAATTTATTGCCAATCCGTTCACAAGCCTTCCCATCCCCGTAAGGATTCACCGCTTTGCTCATCTTGTCGTAATATTCCCGATCATCCAACAACGCAGAAACCTCCCTCACAATCTTCTCGAAATTCGTCCCCACCAATTTCACAGTCCCAGCCTCTAACGCTTCCGGCCGTTCCGTTGTATCTCGCATCACGAGTACCGGTTTTCCCAATCCCGGAGCCTCCTCTTGAATTCCCCCACTATCCGTTAATACAATTGTTGACTTCTCCATCAAGTATACGAAACTCAAATATTCCAAAGGCTCAATAAAAAACATATTCCCTAATCCCGACAAATCTTCACCAAACACTTCATGTATAGGTTTTCTCACATTAGGATTCAAATGCATCGGGTAAACAAAATCCACATCCGGATATTTTTCTGATAATGTCTTTATCGCTTGACACATACTAATAAATCCATCCCCAAAATTTTCCCTTCTATGCCCGGTAATCAAAACTAATTTCTTACCATCATTCAAACGATCCACATCGTACCCAGCCTTTATCAAGGAACAATTTAATCCGAAATCAAGCGTTTTATCATTTTTAATTCGGTCTACAACCATGTATAAAGCATCAATCACGGTATTTCCAGTCACGGTTATAGCCTCCTCTTTAATTCCTTCATCCAACAAATTCTGACGACTTAATGGAGTTGGGGCAAAATGATACGTTGCAATCCGTCCTGTGATTTGTCGATTCATCTCCTCCGGCCACGGGCTATAAACATTGTGTGTCCGTAATCCGGCTTCAACATGTCCCACAGGTATCTGCTGATAAAAAGCTGCCAAAGCCGTTGCGGTTGAAGTCGTTGTGTCCCCATGTACCAATACCACATCGGGTTGCGTTTCTTTCAACACGTCACGCATCCCGATCAAGACCCGTGCTGTCACGTCATATAAATCTTGCCCTTGCTTCATGATGTTCAAGTCATAATCAGGCTCGATTTCGAATATATGAAGTACTTGATCCAACATTTCCCGATGCTGACCTGTCACACAAACAATAGTCTGGAATTGTTCCGGATATTTCTGGAACTCTTTTACCAAGGGAGCCATTTTTATAGCTTCAGGACGGGTCCCAAAAACCAACATTACTTTTTTCACGCTTATTTTTTATAGATTCCACAAAAATCAAGAATTACTTTCTCATCTGTCCAAGGTAATTCTCGGAACACATCGTGAGCCACCAACATTACCACGATATCCGCCTGCTCGTAAGCTTCTTTATAATTGGTTAATTTAAATACCTTATGCTCGTTCACATTCGGCTCAACCACGAGTATATCCGCATTACTACATCCCTGCATTACCTTCGTCGTGATATATTTAGCCGGAGATTCACGTAAATCATCAATATTAGGTTTAAAAGCTAACCCCATCATGGCGATAACAGGCGTGCGATGATGTTTTAGTTGAAATTTAAGCATCTCGTTCTGCACTTTTTCTGCACACCAAAAAGCTTTATAATTATTAATTTCCCGGGCATCAGCAATAATTTTAGACTCTCTCGGGAAATCTGCCGTGATAAAATAAGGATCAACAGCGATACAATGTCCCCCGACACCACATCCCGGTTGCAGAATATTCACGCGAGGATGCTTGTTAGCCAAATTAATCAATTCCCACACGTTAATTCCCGCTTTATCGCAAATTAAAGAAAGCTCATTAGCAAAAGCAATCTGCACATCACGAGAAGAGTTCTCGGTCAACTTACACATCTCTGCCGTACGAGCATTGGTACGATGCAAAGTACCTTGAACAAATTGCGAATAAAAAGCAATTGCTTTTGTTGTAGATTCCTCGTTCATTCCCCCGATAACCCGATCATTATGCACTAACTCATAGATAACATTCCCAGGCAATACCCGTTCCGGGCAATAAGCAATATATATTTTATCCCGTAATTCCGGACGTTCTGTGTAAATCAAATTCATCATCTTTTCTGTTGTTCCCACAGGAGACGTTGACTCGATTACATACAAATCATTCTCTTTTAGCAAAGGCAACACGGCTCGTGTAGCCGCTTCCACGTAAGAAATATCCGGTTCATGATTTCCTTTGAAAGGTGTCGGAACAACCATAAAATAAGCCTCACTAACTTCCGGTTTCAAAGAAGCTTTTAACAACCCTTTTTCTACCACTTCCTGAAGATATTCCTCCATCCCAGGTTCTATAATATGTAATTTTCCTTGATTGGTTAGGGTAACAACTTCCGGATTTATATCCACTCCAACAACTTCAATCCCGTGTTTTGCGGCAATAATCGCCGTGGGCAAGCCAATATAGCCTAACCCCATAAAACAAGCTTTCATAAATTATTTTTAGATTAATGAATATTCCTTTAACGCTAAATTGTCAAAGCATAATGTTGAAACCGTCAAATTTTTACTATCAATATCTTTCCCAAACTGCTTCCAAAACTCTTCTTCAAGCATCAACATATTTTTTACCTTTTCATGTTTTTCTTCCCCAATGATATTCTCGTAAAATTCTTCTGCCCGATACCAATTCCATCTATTTTCCAATGGTTCTTCAACAGATTTATTGAAAATTTCCATTCCCCTCTCCTTGATAATCTCCCCCGCCAACTCTGCGCACCTCTCTTCTCCCGTAAAATAGTAATAACTACACAACAACCTACACATCTCCGGTGTTCGACAAGGTAATACAATCTCATCTCTACCCTCCGGGGATATAATCCCGTAAGCCGCATCCAACGCTATATCTAAAAAATCCATATCGGAATAAGTCAAATAAGCCTCCATCAAGTCGGCAATATATCCAACCCGATCTTCCAATGTCACAGACGGATCTTGTATCAAATCCGCTAATTCTCCCGCTATTTCTCGAATCCGTTCATGGATGTCCCATTGGCTACCATACACGTCTTCCAACCACGGGCTTACTCGCACAATGGAATAAACCGAGATATACCCATGCAATAAGCCGGACAATGCGGATGGGGGAAAATCCCCGATCGGGATGGCCGATACTTTCTTGTACAAATCATTAAGATTCATCGCCACTATCTCTATTTTATTTTTTCTAGGAATGAACCCGGAATGTAAGAGGTTGCCACAGAAACGACCCCTTCCAGGCGTACTATTACGCGTTTATGCCCCTTTATGCGGAGCAATTCTCCTTCAAGTCCAATTAGCGGACCTTTGATTACCCTTACCCGATCGCCTCGCTT
>DYVS01000034.1:0-6277 GCA_020743075.1 Butyricimonas virosa
ATTTTGGAAACGCACGATTTCCGCATCCAATTCTTTCGGACGCTTGGCAGGCATCGCACCTCCATCCGTCTTTTTATCTTTATTGGAAACCAAAACCCCAGAACGGGAACCGTCACGATAAACCGTACATCCTTTACACCCACTCTTCCAAGCCTCGATATAAAGTTGACCAACCAGCTCTTCCGAAACATCCGCAGGCAAATTCACCGTAACACTGATGGAGTGATCCACCCATTTTTGTACACGTCCCTGCATACGCACTTTAGCAACCCAATCAATATCATTAGATGTTGCTTTATAATAAGGAGACTTCGCCACCATCTCATCAATCTCCTCGTTCGTGTAACGTTTATGAACATCATACCCGTTTTTCTCCATCCAAATAGCAAATTTATGATGGAACACGATAAACTCCTCGTAAGCATCCCCCATTTCATCCGTGAAATCAACATGCACGTTCTTGTCGTTCGGGTTTACCTTTCTTCTTCTCTTGTAAACCGGCAAGAATACAGGTTCAATACCGGAAGTCGTTTGGGTCATCAAACTGGTTGTTCCCGTCGGGGCAATCGTCAGACAAGCAATGTTACGACGACCGTATTTCACCATCTCCTGATACATCTCCGGAGAAGCTTCTTTTAAACGAGCAATAAACGGATTATTCTTCTCCCTCTCAACATCAAAAATTTTGAAAGCACCACGTTCCTTGGCCAACAGGACAGAAGAACCGTATGCGGCAACAGCCAGTTGTTTATGAATATCCACGGAGAAATCAACCGCTTCATCACTACCATAACGCAACCCGAGAGCAGCCAACATATCACCTTCAGCCGTGATACCAACCCCGGTACGACGCCCTTCTCTAGCTTTTGCTTTAATTTTCTCCCACAAACGGATCTCAACACCCTTCACCTCGTTATCTTCCGGATCCGATGCAATTTTCTCAAGAATAGCATCAATTTTCTCCAATTCCAAATCAATAATATCGTCCATCAAGCGTTGAGCGATAGCCACATGTTTCTTGAACAACTCGTAATCAAAATACGCATCTTTCTCGAAAGGATTTACCACGTAAGAATACAAGTTAATTGCCAGCAAACGACATGAGTCATACGGACACAACGGAATTTCTCCACAAGGATTCGTGGAAACCGTTCTGTAACCCAGATCGGCATAGCAGTCGGGCACACTCTCCCGAATAATCGTATCCCAGAACAAGATTCCGGGTTCGGCAGATTTCCACGCATTATAAACAATCTTATTCCACAATTTTACCGCGCTAATCTGCTTCACGTTCTTCGGCTCCTCAGAATATACCGGATATTTTTGAATATAATCACGCTCCTCGATAACCGCTTTCATAAACTCGTCATCAATCTTCACCGAAATATTAGCTCCGGTTACTTTTCCCTCGGTCATTTTCGCATCAATGAAACTTTCCGAATCCGGGTGATTGATAGAAACACTCAACATCAACGCACCCCGACGACCATCTTGTGCCACCTCCCGGGTTGAGTTTGAATAACGCTCCATGAAAGGAACAATTCCAGTGGATGTCAAGGCAGAATTCTTAACTGGAGACCCTTTCGGACGAATATGGGATAAATCATGTCCAACCCCACCTCTTCGTTTCATCAACTGCACCTGCTCCTGATCAATCTTCATAACCCCGCCATAGGAATCAGAAGGACCATCATGCCCGATCACGAAACAGTTAGAAAGGGATGCAATTTGATAATCATTACCGATACCCGTCATTGGCCCTCCTTGCGGAACAATATACTTAAAATCACGCAACACCTCAAAAATTTGCTCTTCAGTCATCGGGTTTGCGTAATTTCTCTCGATCCGAGCGATTTCTGAAGCCAAACGATGATGCATGTCATCCGGGTTCAACTCAAAAATATTCCCGTAAGAATCTTTTAAAGCGTATTTGCTTACCCAAACACGGGCAGCTAACTCATCCCCCTTGAAATAATTCAAGGAACTGCTATAAGCCTCCTCCTGCGTGTAGACTTTCTTTTCTTTCACAGTTTCTTTTTGTTTTTCCACTTTCTTCGTAGTTTGTTCCATTAGTGTATTATATAAATAGTATTTTTTGTGACTAATTCAACAAGGACAAAACTAAAGAAAAAAAACTTCTTGGAAAAATATTTTTACTAACAACACACGAAAGTTTTCCAATTTAAACAACTAACACACTAACAATAAAACAAATAACAATTCATAGAGTGTCAAAAAATTTTCCAAATATAAAATCAATACAAACTATAAATATTTTCCAAGAATATTTTGCTTTAATAAAATTTGAATTTTACATGATAAGTACACCACCCAGAAACACCCAATAAGACACGCAAATAGCTAGCAATTTTTAGCTATTTATACGTTCTAGTGTTTAATAAAGCTCCTTGATCTCTTCAGAAATATTTACATGCATTTTTTTCTCATCATGAGAAATATCCAAGACATATTCATCGGATACGGGAAGAAGAATTTCCTTGGAAAATATTTTTATCGTGAGAACCACGTTACCTGAATAGTTGTCTACCTGCTCCACAACACCCGTCTCTCCCGTCAACTCGTCCAAAATGGAATATCCAATCAAGTCAGAAAGCTCAAAAGGCAATTCATCCTCTTCTTCCAACAAGTATTTATCCATTAGCAGATCACAACCAACCAAACGATCCGCCTGTTCTTTCGAGTCAACAAAATCAAATTTGACAATATAAGAAGAATGGTTTCTTTCCGTCAAACCATCTTCAGCAATATAAAAGGGAACCGGTGCCCCTTCCAAAAGAATAAACACCGGTTCATCCATGTATTGTTCAAGAAGATCATTATCCGTATAAACAACAAGAGCTCCCTGTAAGTTATGAGTCTTACCGATCTCTCCTATCTTTACACAATCTTCTCTCTTGACCATAAAATTACTCTGCTGCTGGAGTTTCTGCCGGAGCTTCCGGAGCAGCCTCAGCGGCAGCTTCAGTTGCAGCAGCCTCTACTTCTGCTCTAGCAGCTGCTTCTGCTTCAGCTTTTGCAGCAGCAATTTCAGCTTGTTTTTTAGCCACGATCTCAGCTTTAGCCTCTTTCACTTTAGCCTCAGCCTCCAAACGAGCCTTATAAGCACTTTCTGATTCGTTAGCCAAACGAGCAATTTTAGCCTGAATTTTAGCAATTTTCTCTTTTTTCCAAGCTTCAAATTTCGTGTCAGCAGCAGCCATATCAAATGCACCTTTCTTCACACCTTCCAACAAGTGCTTTTTCATAAGTACTCCCTCGTAAGAAAGAATTCTTTTAGCCGTGTCAGTCGGTTGAGCTCCGGTCATCAACCAGTATAACGCTCTGTCGAAATTCAAATCAATCGTAGCCGGGTTGGTCATCGGGTTGTAAGAACCAATTCTTTCAATGTAACGACCATCACGCGGTGCTCTACTATCTGCTACCACTACATGGTAGAACGGACGTCCTTTACGACCGTGTCTTGCTAATCTAATTTTAGTTGCCATTCTTTTTAATTTTAACTCATTAATTACTTTCCTATTCACGATAGGCGGGTGCAAAGATAGTCAATTAATTGAAAGTTGAAAATTCTTTTAAGGCAAAACATTTTGAAAAACATGTTCTATTTCTTTCAGGTACTTTGGATTAACGACAATCTCCTTATACCTGTTTTTCAATATCGACACGGCCTCCTCAGGCAATTCATTACAATACTGCATCACAAAATTATTCCCTATATCATCCCGAATCTGCTCATGCAAACCCAAATTATTCAACTCATCAATATAAGCATTCACAAATTGCCCCGGTTCAGACATCAAATTAGCTAACTTCTCGCCCAGCAAATTATTCCAATAAGAAACCTCATAAATTTTATAACGATATACATCCCGATAAACATCTATATCATTTTTCGGCAACATTCGATCAAATATATTGAAATCAGCAGGAATATCACTTTTATCCTCCCGGTTCAACAACGAATGATACATGGGATAATAAAAATAAGAGGCAGCCAATGGTACTTTTACCTGTATTCGAAATAACTGCACAAACGCCGGATCGCAAGTATTCTTTTTCACAAATGCTGAAATAATACGATCATTAAAACGTACAATAGAATCCATGAGCTGTTTAAAATCACTAGGTGGAAGTACAAACATCTCTTGTGTTGATGGGAACCACTGTTTCTGGTAATAATCAACCATCATTCGGGTTTCCGGGTTACTTCCCTCTAAAAACTCAACAGATTCATAATCACCCTCCAACACGCTCTTTACATCCATCTTCAAGCGAACACTCTTCCCCGGTTGCAAAAAAAGAGGGAAAGCGGCTTTCCCATTCGCCAATCGCACATAACCGGCTTTTACCAAAGGTAAATCAGCCTCAAAAGCTCCCGTACTATCTAAAGCAACAGCTATTGTTGTATCTTGTCCACAAACTTCAAAATATAATTTATTCCCTTTATAATGAAGTAAATTTCCTGAAATCTTTACCCCATTAATAGGATTGCACGCCCACAGGCATGCAATCCATAAACCAATACACCACCTCATCACTTACTTCACTTTAGTAAAATGATACCTGATCATGTGCATTTCCATCGGGAACTCCCCTTCTCCCGACCAGGCTGCAAGATCTCTATAAGTATTATATAAGAAATCCGTTGGCTCATAATCAAACACGGTAACCTCCAATGTCTCATTATCCTCCAATAATCTAAAACCAACCTGTACAGATCTCAATTTCTCATTTACACCCGAGAAATTAACATTCGCCTGACTCAAATTCATCATAGAAACAGTCACCTGTGGTGGTCGTCCGATTCCTCCAAATTCATACAAGTACACCAACTGTTCTTTCAAGAAAGTGACATCAGCATCTCTAAAATACTTCGCCATATCTCCGGTCGCATGAACCTTCAACCGAGTTCCCCCATTCACAAACTCCAACATATCCGTCGGTAAATTATTTTCCGGCATATTTGCGATCTCTTCTCCGCCATACCACGCATTATTTTTCACATAATCCATTGATGTCAGCTCCTTAAATATCCATTTACCTTCCAAACGATCAGGAGTTGTCATTCCCTTTATATAAATCTCGGTTTGATCCACATCACCCGGTAAAATACGATCATTCCCGTCCGGAACCAATAAAAACAAGGTCGTTTTTCCCTCTTCCCATTTCAAGAACCTGATTTTTATCGTACCATAACTCTTTTTGGCCGGAATAACAAACATTTTATCGGGATTATCCACGAATTCATAATGTACATGTTCTATTGCCGTCGAATGTTCTCCCACGATAAAAGGAACTTTTGTATCCGTACTCGCCGAGAAATATTTTCCCGTATTCGCATCTTTCGCATCCATTCTAATCTCAACCTCCCCGGGTAAAACATAATTCTCTTCCTGGAAAGAACAAATTAACTGTCCTTTAGTAAGCACTTCGATCAAGGTAAAATTATACTCTCCAAGCGCATAACCGTCAATAGGGTATAATTCCAGTTTTATCGTTTTCCCATCCTCAAAATTATTTTTAGGGGTCACGGTAATACTAGCGGTACTCTCTCCTGCGGGAATAACAAACTCATCGGCAGAAAGCTCATATTCCTCTCCCTGTACAGCGGCTCCCCTTACATTAAATTTGACAGACGTATTCGCCGATACCGGCTCTGTAACCCGAATTTCAACTTTTAACGGTTCTTCTGCATCCAGCGTATAGATTAATTCTGAAAAAGCCAGTTGAGGCCCTTTCTCTTCACTGTCATCATCGTGACATGCCACAAAGCACATCGACAACAGCAGGCAGATAATCGATATAATATTCTTCATCATATTTCACTTAAACCTTTAGCTATTACAATCCTTGAATCGCATTATTATACTCCTCTTTCAACAACCGTATTTCTTCTCGTTCTTCCAAAGTCAACGGCCTCGCTTTAGGCAGCTGGTAATCTTGACTTTCCGTCAAAATACGCGGCGGAACATCATCTGGTTTATCACACCCTCCACAAAAAGACAGTAAAACAAACCCTAAACCCATTAATATTATTCTTGTTTTCATATTTACCTCCTTTTCATTACTTGACATAACCTTCATTTTGAATCATTCCCGGGATCAAATCAATATCCCTTGAAGGAATCGGTGCGGTATACATAAATTGTTTCGTCTCGTATTTAAGTCCATCTTTGGCAATCCAAAACTCCGGACATCCATTCCGTTTTAAGTCGAACCAGCGATCTCCTTCCATGAACAACTCTTTCCGTCGTTC
>DYVS01000035.1:0-6963 GCA_020743075.1 Butyricimonas virosa
GCCTCGAAGTTACTAGCTGAGGATTGATTGTCAACAACATTTAAACCAATACCAGAGAAAAGCGTGTGTTTGTCAATTTGTAAAGTGTAATTTAATGTCGTATTTATATTGTAGGAAAAACTTTTATTCAAACCTTGCTTATAACTTCCCTTTTTAGCAGCATCACTTTCGTTAATAAAAGAAGAATGTTCCGGAGATAAATATTTATCACTTGTACCTATTGTTTTCGTCAACGAAATTGAGCCCATCAATCGCAAAGTCGGTGTAAAGAAATAATCAATCTTCAAGTTATCTGTAATAGTTTGAAGACTCTCTTCATCCTTATAAGGTAATCTTGAATTATAAATAGGATTTTGATATTGAGGATCACGTGAGTATTTGGACAATCCAACATGCACCGGATAAGTTTTTACTAGTTTGCCATCTTCCCCGTAAATCGGATTATACGGATTAGCTGCTGCATAATCAGCAAAGGAACCGTAAGGAGAATTTTGTACTTTTGTCTGGCTAAATTCAAAACTATTACGAATGTTTATTTTTTCTCTTACACGGTAAGTTAAATCAAATGAAACACCTAAAACTTCCCTATAAGACTTTTTCATTACTCCATTGTTACGGTTATAATTAGCTCCTAAGCCATATATAACGGCATCACTTCCTCCTTCAAGATAAAGAGAATGAGAATGAGATACGGCATTACGTACCGGTTGAGCCAACCAATCAGTATTAACCCCTTTTGAAACATTGGATTTTATATACTCTTCAACTTCCATACTAGGCACACTTGTATAGTCAAATAACCCGGCCTTTTGCTCATATTCTAACTTTTCTCTTGCATTCATCAAATCATAATCAGACAAATCTGCGATAGACAAACTGGTTCGATTGGAGTAAGAAATAGCAAATTTACCGGAAACAGGTCTCCGAGTCTCGATCACAACCACCCCATTGGCAGCACGAGATCCATAAAGAATTGTTGCAGAAGCATCTTTCAAAATGGTCAAACTTTCAATACGGTCCATATCCATATCAAAAACCCGTTGTAATGTCACCTCGTAGCCATCCACTATAAAAGTAGGAATGTTACTGTTTCCCATGAAACTACTTTCTCCCCGAACGAAAAAGTCGGGTAAAGAGTTCGGGTCAGATCCTCTTGCATTATTCTCTTTTATTTTAAACGAAGGATCAACCATCTTTAAAGCCTCTATCAAATTTACATTCCCAAATTTACGAAGCTCCTCTCTTTTAACAGATGTTACTGCTCCGGTGAAACTTTCTTTTGATTTATTAAAATACCCTGTGACAACCACATCTTCAAGCTCTTCTGCATCTTCTTTCAATTTCACATTTATCTGACTTTGCGAGCCAAGGATAATTTCTTGGGATTTCATTCCCACAAAAGAGAATACCAACACTTGTGCTCCTCCACTAGGAATTTCAAGTCTATACTCTCCATCAGGATTGGTAGCAGCACCCAAACTGGTACCCTTAATCATCACTGTAACTCCAGGTAATACATTCCCCTGTTCATCGGTAACTTTACCTGTAATAACTCTTGATTTACCTTCTTCCTTTACAGCCTTTTTACGAATAATAATCGTCTTACCATTTATCTCGTAACCGAGATTCGTCCCTTTCAAACAATCCGTCAAAATTTGCCCAACCGTTGCATCCTTGAAAGCGACATCCTGCCGGGCAAATGATTCCAGATTTACGTCACGATAAACGAAATCATAATCAGAATTCTTACGGATCTCACTGATAATCTCTTTCAAAGAGGCATTTTTCAGCGAAAACGTAATTTTTCTTTCCTGCGAATACGCATTCAGACTAATTTGGGTGGTGAAAATTAAGAAAAGGAGGAATAAAAACCGCCTCTTCCCGACGACATTAGAATTTTTCTTCATAACTTTGTTTTTTGAATTCAACAATTCCTCACGCCCCGTGTCAACAGGGTGTGAAATGTAAAAAGTAGTGTTAGCAGCGCTACTTTTTTATCTTACAATAACCGTATTATCTTTTACTTCAAATTGTACTTCCCCCGTTTTACCAATCAATTCTAATACTTGGATAAACTCTTCGTGTTTTTTCATATTCAAAGAAAATTGGTATGAACGCAATTCATCCCGACTGTAAAATACATCAATGTTATACCACCGCCCCAAGTCGGTCAGAATTTTCTCCAATGGGCAATTATCATACACCAAACGTCCGTCTGCCCATGCCAAATATAAATCAACATCCACGTCCCGAACTTCCACCCCCATCGTTAATTTATTAAACAACACTTGTTTATTCGGAACAAGTTTCACACTTTTACCTTCCACCCTTACCGTTACTTGACCACTTTCCAACGTGGTTTGTATATCCTTTTCGTCTTTATATGCCCGAACACCGAAAGTAGTTCCGGTAACCAGCACTTCCAATTCTCCGGCTGTCACGACAAAAGGATGTTCCGTATTTTTCGCTACTTTAAAATAGGCTTCACCGGTTAAATACACCTTACGCTCCTTACCCTGAAATTTCACGGGAAAGCTTAACGTTGATTCTGAATTCAAATAGATAATCGTACCATCCGATAGCGTAAGTAAATATTCTCCACCCCGTGGAATCTCCAGCGTGTGAAAAACTTCCGTAGTGTCAGGAGAATCAATATCTCTGTATTTTAAAGATCTGGTGCTAATCAATAATAAACTGTCACTCTGAGCCAGATCAGAACGTAACACCTCGTTTTCCAGATCAACTTTACGCCCATCGGGTAAAATCAAAACAGCCCGGGAACCGGGAAGTTGCACCTCATACTTGGCTACCGGAAGTATTTCGGCTTGTTCTTTATCCCCGAAAAAATAAAAAACACCTCCCACGCTTAATATTAACACAATAGCAGCTGCATACGGGAACAATTTTATCTTCCTAACAGATCGACCGGATCGTACTTTCTGTTGGAGTTGCCGCCATCCTCTCTCCTTCTCTTCTTCCGTTTTCACGAAACGGGAAATACTTTTTTCCACGTATTCGCTTGACAACATTCGTTGAAAAAGTTCTTCATGCCTCGGGGAAACCGATCTCCATTCGTTCAGTTCTTTCTCCTGCGCATTGTCCGTTATTCCTTGTACATGAAGGAAAATCAACCGGGCTATATGTTCTTCTTTGCTTAACATCTTTTTGGGCTTTTATACTAAAGCGATTTGAATAGCGTTTGGTGTAATAAAAAAATCATTTTTTTTAATCAAATAATAGCAATTACTTCCTTCAGGTAACAAAAAGAAAAGCTATCATATTGATAATAACCAACGTTAGTTCGATATAATCATCGGCAATAGTTTTTAATGAAAACTATCGGAAATCCTACCGAAAAGCTATGGAGATAATCCCCCTTATTCGTTGCTTATACGTTGCTCGTACGTTGCTCATACGTTACGGGATGACTAAGTTTCGAGTAAACTTCGAATAATCACTGAATAAGTGGGATTATTTGGGTTTATTTACTACTTTATTGGGGTTAGATTTGGGTAATATGACTGGTAAGTTAAAATATAATCCATATTTTCGCGAGGAAGAATTCAAATGATCAAAACACAATAAAATGAGAAAACTATTATTTTTATTCATGCTAATCTGTACCATGCAGTTACATGGGCAGACAGTCAGGGAATGGATGGGATTACCTCCCGTCCCGGTAGAGTTTCCGGCTTTCGGAGACATGAAAAACGTGGAAAACAAAACATTTTCCCAAGCGGATTTATTAACTCTTTCCACATTTAACACCGAGAACTTAACCCCTGCCGTGGGAGAACAGGAATTACAATATCACTCTCTAACTTGGGAAACCGCAACCGTGAATGATAACGTTGTTATCTCCCAAATTAAAAGTGCCGTTCCGGCAATCGGATTGTATGCCGTTTACGCAGAAAACACGCAATGGATGAGCGGGAAACTGCAATTTTCATTTTACGGGAATGCCGAAGTTTACGTGGACGGAGTGAAAAAAATCACGTACACCAGCCACAAGGGAACCGAAGCCGTAAACCAAGAATGTGCCCTGCAATGGGTTCCGGGAAAACACTCCATCATCGTGAAAAGCCTGCAAACGAAAGAAAGCGACAAACTATTTTCAGCTCAATTTATTGCAGACCCCGATTTCAAGGATGCCCCGGTGGAATTTACCTTATCCCCAAAACGCGGGAAAAATATACTGGACGTGCTAAACGGTCCCAGAATCGGAGGAATCCAGGTTTCTCCCAGCGGAAAATACCTGATCATGGTAGAAGGTGAGATTATAAAAGGCAAAAGCAGTTCCATGACAAACGTGTACAGAATTGCAGACAAAGAGATCGTGTACACGTTCTACGGCAACAATGCTAGTAACTTGACCTGGATACCCGGAGAAGACAAGTTGTCTTATCTGATAAAAGAAGGAACGGGAAACTCCCTGTATACCTACGACATCGAGCAACAGAAGTTAGAACGCCTATTCCGGGACGATCAAACGATCAGTTCTTTCTCATGGTCACCGGACCGGAGTTATCTTATCTATTACAAAAATGAAAATTACACCCCGAAAGAATGGGAACTCCGCAAACTCGACGGGATCGAAGATCGACAGGCTTATTATCGTAATCGGTATTTCCTATGCAAATATGATTTAGCCACAGGCATACATACTCGCTTAACTTGGGGTAACCAAACGACTTCCATCATGGACATCAGCCACGATGGTAAACAAATTCTGATCAACACCGGACGACCGGACTATAACGAATACCCGTACCGGAAACAATCTATCTACCTGTTGAATGCCCGCACGAACCAAATTGATACGCTTTGGAAAGACCGTCTAGTTGATATTCAATGTGTCTTTTCGCCTGATAATTCAAAATTACTGATCGCCGGGGCGGCTGACGCTTTCGGACAAATGGGAGTAAAAATCGGTAAGGGACAAATCGTGAATGGATACGACACGCAGTTATATATTTATGACTTAAATTCAAAAGAAGTAACTCCAATTACAAAAGATTTCAATCCTGCCGTATCCAACTACATCTGGCATACCGACGGGAATATCTATATCGTAGCCGGAGATACCGATTATGTTTATCTATTCCGGTATGGAAAAGATGGAAAAATCTCGAGAATAGAATGTCCGGGTGATCTCGTACAAAAAATTAGTTTGGCTCAAAACGGGAATACCGGGGTTTACACCGCTTCTGACGAGAGTTACCCGACCCGGGTCTATACCTTGGATTTGACTACCCTCAAAGCACAAGAATGGGCCGATCCGCAAGGCGAACAATACAAAAATATAGAGTTCGGACAGGTGAAGGACTGGGACTACAATTACAAGAAAGGAACCACGATAGACGGACGCTATTATCTCCCGGCAAACTTCGATCCCAAGAAAAAATACCCGATGATCGTGTATTACTACGGGGGAACAACCCCAGTAGAAAGAACTTTTGGAGGAAGATGGCCATTCAATCTATACGCTGCGAATGGATATGTTGTATACGTGATGCAACCCTCTGGGGCAACCGGATTCGGGCAAGAATTTTCTGCTCGTCACCAAAACAACTGGGGTAAAATCACGGCAGACGAAATCATTACCTGCACGAAAGCATTCTTGAAAGCACATCCATTCGTGGATGCCCAACGCATTGGATGCATGGGTGCTTCTTACGGTGGATTCACAACCATGTACCTGCAAACCCGCACGGACATCTTCGCTTGTGCCATTTCACATGCCGGAATTTCCTCCATTTCCAGCTACTGGGGTGAAGGCTACTGGGGATATAGTTATAGTACGAACGCATCAGCTCACGCTTTCCCGTGGAATCGGAAGGATATCTACGTGGATCAAAGCCCTCTATTCAATGCGGACAAGGTAAAAACCCCCATGCTTCTATTGCATGGTACGGCCGATGTAAACGTACCCACGGGCGAAAGCATCCAGTTCTACACCGCACTGAAACTTTTGGGTAAGGACGTGGAACTCGTACTGATCAAGAATGCCGACCATGCCGTGGTGGACTATAATCAACGAATCATCTGGGGAAATACGATCATGGCTTATTTCGCCAAATACCTGAAAGGTCAACCAGCCTGGTGGGAGAACATGTACAAGGATAAAAATTTATGAAATACCTAATATAAAATCAAAGAAAGGTTAGATTGTGAAAAACACTTTCTAACCTTTTTTTGTAGTGTTCAGCAAGGAATGTAACCAAAAAGTAATAAAAATTTAACTACTAAAATATCATGAAAAACACACAAATTAAAACTCTACAAGATTACAGATATACCTTCTTATCCGGATTCACATAACACTACATACAAACAATTAAATATATAATTATCAGATATTTAAAAATAAACAATTATTCTACATTGAATTGTTACAAAATTTATATACAGATTTTTATCTCTTTTTTATCTAATAAAAATAGTTTTCCTTTGTAAAGGAGTTTCGGACAACTAACATGAATTTTTAAAATTAACAGCCATGTTCAATCTGAAAAATACAAATAAAACAATACAAGACATTGATACATTTTTTGACACTATAGATGAAACGGTCCTCGTGTTCAAAAGCGGTGTTAAGAATTACCTATATAATAACTCAGAACAGTTCAATGACAACCTGCAATCCATGGCAAAGTTAGAAAAAACATCCAACGAGCTAAGAAGAAGCATCGAGAGTAAACTCTACACGCACTCGCTCATGGCCGAGGTTCGCGGGGATGTCTTACGCCTATTGGAACGCATGGAAAGTGTTGTTGACATTTTATCCCGTAACCTGTTTCAGTTCGAGGTGGAAATACCGTTCATTCCAGTGGAATTGAACAACGACTTTATCAAACTGACCGAGACCTCTACCCTATCCGTCGAGGGAATCATCCCCGCCGCAAAGGCTTATTTCCGGACTCCGGATCTAATGACGGACAAGATACACCGGGTGTACTTTTA
>DYVS01000036.1:0-5624 GCA_020743075.1 Butyricimonas virosa
TAACCGGTAACCTCTCTTATGCTCCAAAAAGAAATCATCAGAAGAAGAAGTTGTCTCAAAACGTCTTTGTGCAGTGAAAGTTGTTGCAGAATCAGCCTTCCATAGCAACTCACGTGCCTCCTTCAAATCCCGGATCGCACTATTCAAACAACTATCCACAGTCAACGGGATAGATACGTATGACGGATACTCCGAGATGTATGGAATATACCTCGTCGTACCAGGATTCATTGCCGGAGAAGCAGCAAATAATCGCAACATATCAAACTGGATAAAAGCCCTAAGAGCAAGTGCCTCACCCCAAATCATCTTCTGCTCCCGCACCTTATACGCAAACTTATCGGGATCTTCTTTCGAAATGTTTTGAATCAAATTATTACAATTGGCAACCATCTTGTAAGCATTCTCCCAAATAGACTCAATCTCCGGCTCCAATAAAATGTTGTCCCAATTATTCTGATATACACCATAATAAAACATAGTTAGAGCTCGATTACCGCCACCATACACGCTATACAGCGTGTAGGTACGCCCAAATACATCAACAAGCCCCCAAGTCAAATCTTCACCATATAGGGTCTGACCACCCATACCATAATAAATACCATTCAATGCATGACGGTACCCATCCCCGGTAGCAAACATATCGCTTTCATCAAGTTCGTCTTCCGGTTTCACATCCAACCAACTGTTGCAAGAATATGCAAACAGCGCTAAAATCAACAATGATAATAATCTATATTTTCTCATAACTATTCCCATTTTAGAAAGTGGCTCTCAAAGAGAAATTAAATGTCCGGGCAAACGGATAACTCGTTCCCCGTTCCAATTTTACCGTAGACGCTCTGAAAAGATCATTCGTACTCAACTCTAAACGCAACATTTTCAAGCGAATCTTCTTCAACCAATCTGTATTAAAATCATAACTCAACGTCAGGGCACTTAATGACAATTCATTATCATCCTGCACAAAACGAGAGGTAGGCATTGTTGAAGTGTTCATATCTTTAATGTTTCTCAAAGGAGCAACATCGCCCGGTTTTTGCCAACGTTGAGTCAACACCCGACGATCCACATTGCTATTCTTGATGTCAACATTTTCTACCCCGTCCACCATGGTTTGGTTATAGGTCTGTTTTCCCCAATCGTATGCAAACGAAGCAAATAACGTCAAATTTTTGTACGACAAGTTCACCCCAAACGAACCGCTCGCTTTAGGCTCTTCATCGCCCACACGCACTGATTCAGTTGCTTTCCAAAGTGAAGAAACAGAACCATCCCTATACAAGAATAACTCGTTACCAGTCATGGGATCGATACCCAATGAACGAACCGCAAAAATAGAGGTTAACGAGGCCCCCTCTTCATACTTCATTTCCGGTTCAGAATATTCTGTCCCATATTTGGATAAATTAGCATTACCTTGTGCATCTTCTGCTGCTGCATACTTCTCGTTCACCCGCTCGTTATAAGCTCGTAGTGCATCCGAAATCTTCAAAATTTCATTTCTATTGTGATTCAAATTACCCCACAACGACACGTTCCAGTCCTTATCCTTATACACGTCAAAACGTACCTGTATATCAAATCCTTTATTTAATGTTTCACCTAAATTATCTTTATAAGAAGTGAATCCGGCCGATGCGGGCAATGACACATCCGTAATCAAATCCACGGTTTTATTATAATAATAATCAAAATTCAATGAAACACGTTCGTTCCAGAACTGCAAGTCTGTACCTATATTCAATTTATTCGTCGTTTCCCATTTCAAATTATGGTTCCCCAATGCTTTTAACTGTGTTCCGAATCCGGTTGCGTACCAACGGTCATTCGTTGCATAAACTGTCTTGGCTGAATACGACGGAAAATTCACTTTACCCGTCTGTCCGTATGATACTCGCACCTTCAACTGGTTTATCATGTCATTATCTTTCAAGAAACCATAATTATGGATATTCAAACCAACTCCGGTTGACCAGAACGGAGCCCATTTTTGGTCCGATCCGAACTCCGAGGAACCATCAAAACGTACGGATAAGTCTGCCAAATAAACATCATTCCACGTGTAGTTAGCACTCAACAAAAAACCCATCAACCGTTTCAAACTCTCGCTCTTGGCCGGCTTCTGATAAATCTCTGCAGCATAATTCGGTGAGTGAAACGCACCCGAAGGAAACCCTCTATAATGAGCTGAAGTAGACTCAGACTTCGTGGATTGAGCATTTACAATAGCCGATATGTTCAAATTGTGTAACCCTAATGACCTCGAATAATACAACGAAAACTGCGTATCCCATTTCGTGGCATCACTATCAGTCCTGTAAAGATCTCCCAACAAAGAAGAATTTGCACTAGTACTGGAATTCGCTGTTCTTGCCGTAGCGTTAGAGGATTTCGGGTCAATAAAACGTTCCGTTCTCCCCATAGTCTTTGTCAATGCCAACTGCCCCTTCAATGTCAAGTAATCATTAATAAACCACTGAAACATAAATTGTTCAATAATTTCATCCTGTTTATTCCAGTTATAATTATTCAACTTCGCTTCGTAAAACGGGTTATTTAACGATTTACCCCCGCCCCTTTCTTGCGAAAACTTAAGCGCTTGTACCAAAATTCCATCGTCATCATACAAACGATCATACGGCTGCAAATGAGCGTAATCAGAAAAGCTACCGTAAGGAGAATCCGGAGCATCCGTAAAGTTGTATGAGATCTTATTCAACACTTGCAATTTATCCTTCAATCTCCAGTCTACCGTGAATCCCACATCCACGTTATCCCGGTACGAACCTTTCATCACACCATTTTCGTTCGTGTATCCTAATTCCAAGTTATAACGCAAATCAACATTACCACCCTCTATTGACAAACTATGTTTATGATTTACGGCATTACGCAAAGGCAATGACAGCCAATCCGTATTAACCCCTTTCTGCACGTTCACCAAACGCTCATTATAAGCCCTGATGGCATCTGCTCGATTAGCATAATATCCGTTTTCCGGCTCATAAATCCCCGCAGCCTTCTCTATCTCCAATTTCTCCCGGGCATTAGCCAAGTTATAATCCGACAAATCCGGCAAAGAAAGCGATCCTGTCAAGTTGTAAGAAATAGTCACCTCCCCTGGCTTGGGAGCTCTCGTCGTAATCACAATCACCCCGTTAGCAGCACGAGAACCGTACATCGCCGTTGCAGCAGCATCTTTCAAAATATTGATTGTTTCTACCCGATTCGGATCCAAATCATATACTTTTTGTACACTGACCTCAAATCCATCCATGATAAAAGTCGGCAAGTTCGGATTATTCTCCAAAGATGATTTTGACAATGCATCCTTATCCAATCCCTTCACACCGATACCCGACCGTCCCCGAATATACATCTCAGGTACCGCATTCGGATCCGATCCCCAAATATTACTCTTCTGTATCCGAAAAGAAGGATCGAAAGAGGCCAACGCCTGCACCACATTCGTGGCAGAAGCTTTTAGCAAATCTTCTCGTTTCACAGAGATAGAACTACCCGTGAAACTCTCTTTCTTCACGTTAGCATATCCGGTCACAACTACCTCTTCTAAGTCCTCTGTATCCGGAAACATTTTAATAGAAACCTCCTTACCTAAATCTTTTATCTTATTTACATCCAGCTCGTGCGACTTCATTCCCACAAAAGAAAAAATCAAAATCATCGTATCCCGTTTGGGTAATTCAATTTTAAACTTTCCATCAATATCTGTCACGACTCCTACTGCCGTACCTTTCAAAAGCACTGTTACCCCCGGCAAGGTCGTTCCTCGATCATCAACGACTTTTCCCTGTACCGTCACTTTTTTCACCTCATCCTTTTTGTTATCAGGAGTAATTACAATCAGATTATCTACCATCTTAAATGTATACTTCGTCCCTGTCAAACAACTATTTAGAATATCTTGAATCGAGGCATTGGAAAATGAACGCGTAATTCCGGTCACATCCTTTATTTCCTCGTCATTATACAAGAATTCATAACCTGTCTTTTGTTTTAAAACATTCAAGACCTCACTCAAAGTCTGTTGTTCAAATCGAACTGTAATGCTCTGTTGACTGAACGCATTTTCACTTGAAAACGCCAAATGTGTAAGTAATAGCATCATCATCATTAGTTTGCAGACTAATGATCGCTTGCTACCACCCAACATGCAGTTTTTAATTCTACTTCTCATTGATAAATTCATTTTGGTCATTTTGTACACTTTACTCGGACAATAGGGTAAATTCTATGAATCTACCACTAGCCCAAGTCATTGATGTTTATTAAAACTCGAAAAATTTATACATAACACACTTCTTCAACGAAATTATTTTTCATTGTTTGAAACACATCATTTTGTTTGTGGAGAAAAAGCTTTATATTTGTGAAATCCCCTTGGGGTTTATTTTAGTACACATTTTTTTATAAAGCCGGAGTTGCAGCTTCGGCTTTATGGTTTTCACAACTTCTCCATCACTGTCACTGTTCTACCTTTCACATCAAATTTTATATTTGTTGTTAAACTCAATAATTCCAACACATCAGTAATCTTGGCATAACGAGGTAAGTATCCGGTAAAATGATAATTCTTGACGGACTCGTTCATGTAAAACACATCAACCGCATACCAACGGGAAAGTTTCGTCATAATTTCCTGAACACTCTCACTTTTGAACCGGAAATTCTCGTACATCCAAGTCGTATACACTTCCACATCAACCTCCTCCACGCTCACCTTTCCATCTTTTATAATCGCCTGATGACCAGGCTTTAGAATAGTTAATTTCCCTCCCATATTAATTTCGACCTTACCCGTAGCTAACGTCGTTTTAGAAGTCTTATCATCCTCATAACTATTCACGTTGAACGATGTTCCTAAAACTTTCACCGCATAATCCCGACATTGCACAATAAAAGGTTTCGACTGATTTTTAGCGACTTCAAAATAAGCCTCCCCCGATAGATACACCAAACGTTGCTCACTATTAGCAAAACTTTCGGGAAAACGCAGTTCCGTTTGTGCGTTCAAATACACTCGGGTCCCATCCCCTAACGTAATTTTATATTCTCCTCCTCTCGGAATCTCAATCTTATTATATCTTATTTCCTTTACATTTTCCGCTAATTGCCGATCGGTAAAAACGACCTCTTTCCCATCATTTGCCGCCAAAGAAACCGCCAAATCGACCTGCTTCAACGAATCCAAATGATAAACATCTCCAGATGCTACAGTTAATTTAGCAATAGAACGTCCTGGAGTAATATTCTCTACCTTAGCTACCGGAACAATCGCAGTTTCCTCTTTTAAAAAGAAAGTCATTGCTACTCCCAAAACAACCACCACAACAGCCGCAATTTGATATATCCTCATCAAATGCTTTCTTCTTTTTCTCTGGGCTGCTTTTTGTTTCACAACCTGCCAGGCGCCACCTGCATTATAAGATAATATTTTTTGAATATCTTCATATTGCATCTTTTCATCCAGAATCCGGACGAAAAGAGCTTCATGAGAATCGGACTCTTTCAACCATGCATTCAGCTTTTGTTGTCCTTCCTCATCTATTTCATTCCGCAAATACGCTAATATTATTGCGGCAATGTCATACAGATAT
>DYVS01000037.1:0-13504 GCA_020743075.1 Butyricimonas virosa
GAATTACTCCGTTTACAACAACTTGTCAACATGGCACAACACGAAGAACGTTTGTTTATCATTTTGGATGAAATTCTAAAAGGAACTAACTCCCGGGACAAGTTGAACGGTTCCCGTCGTTTCCTTCAAAAATTACTCACGTTACCTGTTGCCGGACTTGTTGCCACGCATGACCTCGAACTCGGAGAACTTGCCAACACGATACCGGACAACTTCTTTAACCGGTGTTTCGAGATCACGCACACGGATGATGACATTGCCTATGATTACAAGCTGAAACCCGGTATCAGTCAAAACATGAATGCATCCATCTTACTTGAAAAAATGAAACTCGTGTAAGAATCATCCTATTCGAACATTCCTCTGTCATTTCCGTTTAACACGGTAAAACAGGAGAATATGAAAACAATGATTTTGATCTCGCTACTTTTACCCATGGTACTTCTCAATGGATGTAAGGACAAAACTCAAGGTAAAGCCTCCAACATACCGGACAGCACGTTTGCCGCAACAACTGCCATTACCAGTAATTATTACTTCGCCGGAGAATACCTGTATCAAACAGATAAAGCAACCTTAAAAGATCAAGCCACAGGCTCCACGTTCACCATTAACAAGGGGAAAATAGCAACCCAATTGGCAGAACAATATTTAGCGCTAAAGCTTCCTACCGGGAAGGGTGTCAGCGCTCAATTACTCGGACACCTATCCCCGACGAACGATGTTGAACACACCTCCACGAACGACCTTACCATTACTCAAATCATCGGCTTACACCCCGGAACAAATCCTCGGGGCACACAACTCACGGGAGATTACATAACCTATGTACCCAACAATATCAAGCCAACAGAACGGTTCACGTTCTCACTACATCCCGACTACACCTACACGTTCAGTATTTATAATCTAAGTGCAAACTCCTCCCGTAATGCTACCGGAAAGTGGTTTCTTTTAAACAAAAACGAAATTCAATTCACCAATAATCCCCTCACGAGTTTCACGAACGAGGCCTTTATCAATGATGACGGGAGGCAATTAACCTTCAAGCTTAGTAAAAGGGTTTATTATAAACAAGAATAAGAAATTTCCCTTCTATTGCCTGTACGTCACACGACTCACGCCATAACAACATAACAAGCAATACCTTACCGGGAAATCATCAAAATACAACCAGAAACTCGAATTCTCTCGGACAAATAGTCTACAGTTTCACAACAGGTGATACTTCCACCGAGGCTAAAGGCAACATGACAACATCATTCTCCGACAAAACAGATGAATTCTCATAATCACGAACTTTCGTCTTTTTAGGATCTTGAACCTCGGATAAAGTAACATTCTTTCCTTGCTTTTCTCCTACTTTTACTAGCAAACGCACGATCACAACCTCACGTGTATTTTCCAACAACGTGGAATGTGTATGTACCACAAAACAACGATCTGTTAACCTTCTACGCCAAGCAATAGCTTTTTTCACTTCATTAGCACGAAGTAACGCTAAATTCAGATTTTCCTCACCAGTTGAAAGAGATGTACTGTAACTATCCAACTGCAACATAACACGCCCTGCCTCAATATCTTCCTGATAGCGTTTGGCCATAGAAAGAATACTATCCAATTCTACATTATTGGATCCAAAATGCACGTAAAACGTTGCTCTACAAGGAACAAAACGAAACACATGTACACTATCCGATACTTCTTTGACGGGAATATATCTCGTCGCTCCTACTCCCGGGATAGACAGGAGAGAAAAGAACAATAAAAATACCTTTACACTCATTTAATTCCTAGTTATACACGTCGTTCCTCTTATCCCCTACATCCTCTTTAGGAATAGCAAAGAACGATCATTTAATAATATGCAAAATTAAATAATAATAATGATAAATACAAATAATTATTTATCAATAATAAGACTGATTACCAATTAATTATCATTATTGCACCCAAAACAATAAAACTCATTTGAACGTATATCAAGAAATGATCGTTTAATAAATGCATAAGTAATAATTACCTTCTTCTTACATTTCATCAGACAAATCGTTTTTTTTAACACAAAAAACATAGAATCAATTCATTATACAATCGAATGTTCAATTCATAAAAAAGCAAGCAAGGAGAGAATTCCTCTACAAAAGGTCCCAAACCCTCCTAAAAGGAATGAAAAGATAAAAATATCCTCCTAAGAATAGAAAAAAACTATCAGATTAAATAAAAATGGGCTATTCGATTTTATGAGGTCGAATAGCCCATTTTCCATTGCCTTTCTATCCGCAATAGAAATATTTTTGCACAAGCTCCATTATTTTCGCCTCGTCGTTTCCTAAATCCTGACGCAGCGTTTTGTCATCAAACTTTTTCAAACCGGCCACCAAACCATCAATCAGGCCGGGAGCAAACACCCCATACTTTTCGAAATCAGCACGTTGTTTTTCCAGACACAATGCGGAATCATAACAGGATGACGGCAACTGGCTCAACCGATCAGCAACCCCCTTGTTCGCATCATCAAATATATTAACATCCACGTAACGTTCCGTTGCGTATTGCAACGCATCCTTCATTTCAAATCCATGACGCACAGCAACCGCCAAACCCGCAATCAATAGGTACACATCAGCCGAACCATCCGGACAACGGAATTCCACGGTTTGTTTACTGCTGAAATCCCGATCTTTCACTTTTTCCAATGGGTTCGCATCACGCAACATATCTCCAGCACCACTCGTCCATCCCAAGGGCACACGTACCAAAACCGAACGATTACGATCTCCCCAGCAAATATTTGTCGGGGCCTCCTGATGGGGAACCAGGCGGAAATACGACATCGGATTTGTGTTCCCGAAAGCAGTCAACGAGGGTGCCAGATCCAGATACCCGGCAATAGCTTTCAGCGCACTATCCGTTAATTTGCCATTCTCGATCATCATATTCTTATCCCCTTTTTTCAAACGGGTATGAATATGCAACCCGCTCCCAGCCTTACCAACCGTGATCTTCGGGGCAAATGTCAAATCTACACCAAACTGGTAAGCCAGCGTCCTTAGAATCCACTTGGCAATAATCAACTGATCGGCAGCATCTTCCATTTTCGTGGGCAAAAATTCGATCTCGTTCTGTTCGTACATCAAATCTCCCTTTGTGAAATTACCCACCTCAGAATGTCCGTATTTAATCAATCCTCCGGTTCCGGCAATATATTTCATGGCCAACGCACGTAAATCCCGCCCCTTGTTAAAAGGAGTAGACTCGTGATACCCTTTTTGATCGGAGGCCAAGAATAAATCGTCCTTTTCACTCACCACGTAATACTCTAACTCCCCCATCACCTCGTATTCCATTCCCGTCACTTGCTTTAATACCTCGTGCGCCTTTCGCATCGTGTACTCCGGAGACATTTCCAATGGTTTCCCGTCCTTCGTGTAAAAACTACAAAGAATATCAACCGCAGGAATCTCGCTGAATGGATTCAGAAAAGCCGTACGATACCGAGGTAACACGTACAAGTCACTTGATCCGGCCTCTATATACGGGAACAGACTAGAACCATCCACTCGTTCACCACACGTCAGTATATTATCCAGATGATCAAGACTATTGATAATAAAATTTAACGTTTTTAATCGTCCATCCGCACCGGGATACCTAAAATTGATCATCTCGATTTCATTCTCCGTCACGTAACGAATAATATCATCTTTGGTAAAATCTTTGGCATCTTTCTCTAAAAAACGAACCAAAGCATGAGGATTTAATGCATATTTTGAACTCATATTTCTTTATTTATTAGATCTATTAATTTTTAGCTTTTAAAAATAAAAAAAATGAGTTATAATCCCTAGTTAATTTTAGATTCTAGATTTTAAATTTTGAATTTGTCCAGTTCATTCAAAGCAAAAGCGTAAGCACCGAAAGCGATAGCCCTGCTTGTTCCCAGCTTTGTCGTGATTACCCCCATTCTTTTCACGGGATCATATTCGACCGTTTCCGTCGTTCCAGGCACGACAATACGTCTGGACGTGGGGGCCAAGAAAGCCGCACAATCTCCCGGATCATCCAGGAAAAAAGCCTTCATTTCCATCCGGTCTGCCGGGGTTCCTTCGTACATTTCCAAGGTCCCGTTCAACTCCCGCATCACGGCCGGCATCAAATATTTGTGGGCAGCAATAATCCCTCCACCAATCACCACGATTCCATCCACCACGGCATTCATCGAGACAATAGCCTCTCCCAACACTTCTCCCGCATGATCAAAAGCTTCCCGGGCAGCCGCTAGATTCCCTTCGAGATTTCCCTCGGCAATCTCGAAAATCTCTTTCGGGGTCAACCGCCGTGTATCCCCAGACAATCGGGCATATTCCCTCTTAATCGCCCGGATCGAAATTCCCTCCTCGACCCCGTAAATCGGCTGGCGTTTATCCCGCAACACCCATACTTCAGCAGCCGCACCGTTATCACCCAGAAAAAGCTCCCCATCACGAACTACCCCACCACCGAATCCGGTCCCCAACGTAATGCCAATCAAATTTTTATACATTTTATTTTTCCCCGCATCCCGTAGCATACGATTCACTTCCGGCAACGCTCCAGCCAATGCCTCCCCGTAAGCGAACAGGTCCACGTCATTATTGATAAATACCGGAATCCCAAACTTATTTCTCAAAAAAGCACCTAATGCCACTCCCCCTTGAAAAGCCGGTAAGTTCTTCAAGTCACCGATAATCCCGTTCACGTAATCTGCCGGCCCGGGAAATGCAAAACTGATCGCCACGGGGTCTTCCGGCAACTTCAATTTGATGGCAGAAAAACCCGTAACCATCGTCTCCAAGCACTTCTCCAAATTATCGCCATTTGAAGGTAAAACAATCGGTTCAACGATCTCTTCATTAGAGCGGATAGCCGAGAATACAAAATTCGTTCCCCCGGCATCCAACGTCATCACTATTCTTTTATCAAACTGATACATAATAAGCTAAAAGTTAAAAGATAAAAACTAAAAGTTTAAGAGAATGTAGAATCACTTCCGGGTTTTAATCCCCACCGAGCAATACAACAAGTAACACATACAACCGAGAATCACGATAAGTGAACCGGCCTGTGTGCCGATCAAATCCGTACAATATCCCATCAATGGCGGGATTACCGCACCTCCGAAAATACCTGTCACCATCAGACCGGAAATCTCGTTAGCTTTCTCCGGACGGGCTTGAATGGCCATGGAGAAGATCAGGGAGAATATGCTGGAACACGTGAAACCGATCAATGCGATCAACACCAAAATCGAGTATTGCCCAGACATGAAGAACAACACAATCATGGCAGCAATAGCTACCAGAATGTTCACCCGGAAATACTTGCTACCGGAAACCCGTGCTAACAGGAAAGTTCCCACGAAAGCCCCGATCGTGCGGAAGGCAAAATAAACACTCGATCCGACACCCGCTCCCGTAACATCAAACCCACAACGCTCGATCAATAACTTCGGAGCCACCGTGTTAATCCCGACATCAACGCCCACGACAAACACGATACCCAAGAAAAGCAACAGGATCGTCCTATCCTTCAACAACCCGAACGTCGCTCCCCACGAAGAGGTCGACTGTTCCAGCGATTCCTCACGAATATGCACAAGCATTAACCAGCCCATGGAAATCAAGGTCAACAAGGCGAAAATCGGGAAAAGATATTGCCAATTTCCCAGTACGGTCGCCGCGAATGCCGCGATAAACGGACCGCAGAAAGACGAAACGGCCTTCAGTACCTGCCCCGCGGTCAACGAACTTGCCAGCACGTTTCCCTTCACCACGTTCGTCAGTAACGGGTTCAACGACACCTGCAAAATGGTATTACCGATTCCCAGCAAGGCAAAAGCGATCAAACACGTGTACAGGTTATAATCAATAAAAGGAATAGTCATCCCCACAATGGTCACCAACATACTCACCAATACCGTTTTCTTCCGACCGATACGGTTCATAAAAATAGCCGCCGGGACCGCCAGTAACAAAAACCATAGAAATACCATAGAAGGCAGGAATCCGGCAATAGTTTCACTTAACCCGAAATCGGCCTTCACGTAACTGGTTGCAATCCCCACCACGTCACAGAATCCCATGATAAAAAAACCGAACAACACAGGCAGTAAAGCCTTAATACTTGTAGAACTTTCTTTCATAACATATAAATTTAACACAAACAAGAACATTAAAAGGGCGACTAATGTAAACAATTTCATTTAATTTTTCTAACAATTAATCACCTCATTTCAGCTCTGAAACGTTAAAATCCCCCCCAATAATATACACGAAATGGCTACCATACAGGCTTTCCGGAATGACACTTACAATCCCGCCTGATTTGAGGGCGATATCGATGGGAGAACCATCCGCAGAGACCAGTTACAGACGTTCCCACCCGAATCAAAGCCGATCAATGAAACGTGTTTGCAACCAACTATCAACGCCCGCAACATCTTTATGTAGCCCGCTCTCCACCTTATCTGCGACCGAACAGCCACAAAACAATAAAAATACGTATCTTCGCAGTCCGAAAAAACAAACCGATAAACGAAACGAATATGAGATTTACACACAAACAAATATGGGTGATCACTTTTCCGATCCTGGTTAGCTTGTTAATGGAACACTTGATTAACATGACCGATACCGCATTTCTCGGCAGAGTGGGAGAAGTCGAACTAGGTGCATCAGCCTTAGCTGGCGTGTACTATATGGCAATCTACATGCTCGCTTTCGGTTTCAGTATCGGGGCTCAAATCCTCATCGGTCGACGCAATGGAGAAGGCAACTACAAAGATATCGGCCCCATTTTTATACAAGGTGTGCTTTTCCTCTTGGGACTTGCCACACTCATGTTCACAGTTTCCCGCATGTACACGCCTTCGGTTCTCCGTTCCGTCATTGACTCGGAACAAGTCTACGTGGCCACGAACAACTACATGAAATGGCGGGTATTCGGTTTCTTCTTCTCGTTTGTTGCCGTCATGTTCCGGGCCTTCTTTGTGGGAATCACCACGACACGCATACTCACGATCAATTCGCTTGTCATGGTCGGCACCAATGTCGTGCTGAATTACCTGTTAATTTTCGGTAAATTCGGGTTTCCGGCCTTAGGCATCAGCGGGGCTGCCATCGGCTCGTCAGTGGCAGAACTCGTTTCCATGATATTCTATATCCTATATACTCGGGAAAAAGTTGATTGGAAAAAATACGCACTTTTCAACCTGTCCAGTTTTAACCCGAAATTATTGTCGGGCATACTCAACATCTCCATTTGGACCATGATTCAATCCTTTCTGGCCATGGCCACTTGGTTTCTGTTCTTTATTGCCGTGGAACACCTCGGTGAACGCCCGCTGGCAGTGTCCAACATCGTGCGCAGTGCCGCCATGTTCTTCTTCATGCCAGTTTCTGCTTTCGCTGCCACGACCAGCTCGCTTGTGAGTAATCTGATCGGTGCACAGGCCACCTCCCAAGTCTGGAGTACTTGTCTCAAAACAATCAAGATGTGCTACCTCTTTGTCATCCCGATCGGCATCATCATACTACTAGCTCCCGCCACATTTTTAAGAATATACACCGATGATCCCCAACTCATCCAAGCCACGATTCCTTCCCTTTTCGTGATGATGAGCGCAGTTCTTCTTTCCACCCCCGGCAGTATCCTTTTCAACGCCGTATCTGGAACAGGAAACACACGTATGGCTCTATTCATGGAATTCGGCACACTCACGTTCTACGTTCTCTATATCATCTACATCGTGGTCTATCTCCAAGCGGATGTCGCCATCTGTTGGACCACGGAACACGCCTATTGGAGCATTCTGCTCATTCTCGGTTTCATGTACATGAAAAGCGGAAAATGGGCAGGGAAAAAAATATAGTATCACAAACTGAACACCACGTAGAACTCCCGTAAATACACCTGTTGTTCTCCCTCTCCCGTGTTCGTGAAACGGACAAACTTCACGGGAGTATCCTCCCATTTGCCGTTCAGACGGCCGCGAGCGTCACGGGTCAACGTCACGGTCTGCCACGTCTCACCATCAGCAGAAACTTCCATGACACCCCAGGAAAGATCACCTTTCACGTCAAAATTCAAACGGGTACCGGGAATCCGGTAGGCATCATCAAATTCCAATTGCAGGTACCCCCCGGCCGGCCATTTCACGACTTCCAGCAAAGGGGTCAAATGAACCCGACTGGGATATACTTGTAAAGGCAGATGTTCCAGTTGAGGCACGTTCGTGGTCAACTTACAAGGTGAATAATCGGCTAACAAAGGCAAATCCGTCCCGTTCTGACGATTAAACCGTTCCGTGGCCTCCGTGAAGACATCCAGTACCAACGGTTGAAGTACTGTCGTCCCGGTCTTCACACCCGGCTGGTAAGGATTCTGGTTAAATTGCCTTTCCAGATCGTAACTTCTCTTGCGCAAGGCTTTAACGTGATTATACTTCCGCAGGAAAAGTTCACGATCACCACGTTCCCCGGCTTTAAGCATGGCTAAGGCCTCCTGCCCGGCATCTCCCAATATCTTGAACTGATGCAACCACGGGGTAATTTCTTCAATCAACGCTTCGTTTTCCCGGTCAATCAACAACAAATCGGCAGCCTCCGCCACACGCTCGAACTCGTCCTGCAAAGCAAGAAAATCCCGCTCATCATAATGTCCTTCCCGATACCCCTTCATGAAACGCTCGGCCACAGGCTGAATTTCCACGGATTCTTCCCGACGGAAACGATGCACGTTCTCTCCCAGATCGGAATTATGACGGGCGAAAACGGTAAAGGCCTCCACGTTCTCCGGCATGATGGCCCGAATTGCCCGGTGCCATGACCGGAAACGATCGTACGATTGCATATTCCATGTGTAATCCGCCACGCAGTATATCGCTAGTTTGGATGCCTCCGCCCATTCCATGGGATTAGCCACGAAACCGGAAATGCTCCCGGCAATATCTTTCCCGTTACCATACACTTCGCCAAGTAACAGGTGATCCCTCACGTAATCCGACACGGGGAAATTCCACCAGATATAAGAGGGGCGTTTAATCTGTTCCCGAATCCACTCCACGCCTTCCTTGGTAATCTCGGAAATCACCCGATCTCCCGTCCACATCACCTCCACGGACGGGTTCAACTTCTCACCTATCGTGGCAAGGTACCCGCTTTCCGGTCGTGCCCATCCTTTATTGTACTCGGTTGGACACACGATCAAAGGCGTCACGTCGGGTTTTACTTGCACGAAATGGTCATCAATATAATTCAACAATTCCACCTGTCGGTCGGCTTTCGCCCCCTCTCCGGAAATATCATCAAAAAAGACAGCAAAAGAACGTACACCCAAATCATACATATGCTCGAACTTGGCCATCAACGAATCACGGTCGGAAGTCTCCCACCGGATGTCTAACCCCGGATGAATCGCCCACACGAAATCCACCTCATTCTCGTCCGCCACTTTCACCAACTCGGCAAGTCGAGCTGCCTCTTTGACCGGGTAAGGTTTCCGCCAGTTGGGCGAACTATGGTAAGGATCGTCTTTCGGCCCGTAAATATACGTGTTTAATTTGTTCTCCCCGTAAAAACGCAGTTGCCTCAAACGGGCCTCGTGGCTCCAAGGGGTACCGTAAAATCCCTCGACCACGCCCCGGAAACGTACGTCCGGGTAATCCTGAATCCCAACAAACGGTAAATGCCCCTCGTGGAACAACTGCATGAAAGTACGCACGGCATAATACGTTCCCCGCTCGTCATTCCCGGCCAGCGTGATAGCCTTGTCGGTAATCGACAGATAGTATCCTTCCGGATGATCGGGTATCAGTCGTTTCGTCCCCCGCACGGCCCGGTCACCTTTCTCGCCCACGTACAAGGGAAATCCTTCCGTCCCAAGACGATCACCCAAAAATTGTTTCAACAAAGCCATTGCACGAGGATTAGCCTCCTGTTCTCCCACGAGCCGGAAAGCAACCGGAATCGTCATACTCTTCCCCGTAACATTGACCTGACGAGGAGAAGGTTGCACTTGAATATCCTGAGCCATAACTCTCACCTGCGCCAACAACAAGCAAACGAAGAAAACCAACACCTTTTTCATATGGAAATATTTTATAAGATTACAATAATTTAGTCATAATATAAGCAGGACCGAAAAGTTCGGATTCCTCTTTCTCTTGAGAGCGATACCCCATTTTCTCGTAAAAACCGACTGCCGTGAGGCTGGCCGACAAATGCAACAAATGGACATGACGACTCAAGGCAAAATCCTCGATACATTGTAACAAACGTTCCCCAACCCGCCGGCCATGTACATCCGGGTCCACGTACAGGGCGCAGACCTCATCCCCTTCCAACGCAATCGTCCCGACCACCTTCCCGTTTTCCTCCGCCACGAACATCGTCCGGGTAGCCGATATTTCACACAGATAATCGGGTGTGAACAAACGGCACATATAGTCTATCACCGCAGATTCATAATCCCGGCTATTCACGAATGTCAAGTTATTCCTAATCAGACGTGACACGGTTTCCGCGTCACGTTCATCAAATTCTCTTATTATAATGTCTATCACTTTCTACTTATTATATTCATGATCTGCGTACCCAACCCGACACGATACCCTTGGGAAACAAAAACGACCTCTCCCTTCGCATTCAACAGGACGATCAAAGGCAGGCTCTCCGTGTTCGTCAAGCGTAATCCTTCTGCCAAACCTTTTAGCAAACGACCGTCCAAGTCCGTTCCCCACCGCATCACAGAAGGAAAAGCCCGGAAGTCCGCACGATTGAACTTAGCCTGATGATCCGCATCCTTAAACACGAAATACAAGGGAACACCCAAGTTCTCGAAATCATCTTTCATCCCGCTCATATCCCGCAACAAATGATTTGTCGGTTCCTTATTCGCCTCGATCAAGGCTATCGCCGTATAACCCTTCTCCGGAAGACGGATTGCCTCCGGTTTTGTCTTGCCCTCTGGAACAATGGATAGCGCCGTCGGGACCACTCCCAGAATCTCCATTTTCTCCACGCAAGGACGGATAAGCATATCTATATTTGTCAATTTACCAGCCTCCACTTGGAACGATACCAAATCTGCCAAAACAGCCCCATCACTCCGTCTATTTCCCGTTGAAAGAAGATAATCCCCCTCTTCCAGCGTGACAGGTTTCGTGAAGATCGTTTTATATGACGCACCAACACCCATATCCACCGCCGCGTTACTCCCCAAATCAATCGTCCGTACCCGACCATCTTCCAACTTTCCGATCGTGAAATTTAGGAAATATTTGGGGTCACTCACCGTCTTTTGAGCATAATGTAACATCAACTCCCCTTTCGGTACTACCTTTTCGGTCATGAAATTAACCGTATGCCACGTTCCGTTCTGATAATACTCCGGTTTACCCGAAATCGGGCTTAGCCGAGCTGGAATTCCCATTGTACGACAGGCTGCCACGAAGAAAACATTCCGGGAAAGTGCATCCGTCACCCCTGCCCGAATCACTCCCACCGGCGGAGTTACCACCTTTGCGGGGTACAGGGAATCAACAACCTTGATTTTTCCGGTTTCTTGGATCAAACTGGTAACATCCGTAATATCGTGCCTCTTCAAAAATTCCCGAACGGGTTCCCGATAAGCCGTAAGTAACTCGTTCTGCACTCTCGGGTTCAGTATGTATTCCGTGAAATAGGGATTCGACACATCACGGCCATCCCCTTCCACGTGAGACAACAGCACGTCTGCCGGAGTGTCTTGCAAATCCTTCTCCGCAATCACACCCAACAAATTCATGGCTAATGTCCGATGTTCAGGCGACACTTCACGCATAAAACGCAGCAATTCGGAATAATTTCCCCGTGACGCAACCATATACGCGGCAAAACGTGCCGTATCCACACCCAACTCCATCGCTACATCCCCGCCTTGCGTCCTCGACATGAAAGTTGCCACGTAAACATTCCGTAACGAATCTTCCCGGGCAAAACGACGGTCATTCACGGCCCGTTCCTCATCGGTTGCCAAAGCTGTAATATCATGTTGTCTCGGTGGTACCAAATCCCACTCCCCTGAAAACAAATCCCCAATAGTTTTATCCAACACGACGGTCAGAGTATCCTGCCGCTCCACGGACAATTCTCCACCCCCAAACTTCTTTCCCTTACTTGCCCAAACGAAAATATCTCCTTGTCCCAACGCCAGAGAAGTCTCACCCCTCACGTCAGAATACAATGTCACCACGGGGTAAAACTCCCCGTAATTAAATATCTTATATTCCACCTTCGCATTCTCAACAGGCTGACCGTTCCCGTCAACAACCTGCACCACCGTAGGAACTGTCCGTGTATAATGGGAAGTCACGTTCACACCTGAACCGCTTTCATTCACGTAAACAATCTCTTCCTGACCATTATACTTCCCGAACACCTCCGACTCCACGTACATTGCCCTTTGCACGGGCAACGTGAACCACGCAATATTCAACCGAGGTTCCGGTTCACAAGCTCCCAGGTATTTCCACTCGCCATCCACCCAAACCTCGATCCACGCATGATTATCATCACAATGCGCCCAGCGGGGCGTGTATATCTGACGTGCCGGAATCCCCACGGCCCGCAAAGCAGCCAGCGTGAAAATAGACTCTTCACCACAGCGACCGTAAGCCGCGAGCATCGTGGCTAGCGGTGAACGGGTCCGAGCATTGGTCGGTTTATAGATCACGTGTTCATGACACCAGTGATTCACTTCCAGCGCCGCCTTTTCCATGGATTCACAGGCCGCAACCCGTTCCTTCAGTTCCTTGTAGAAAACGATTCGGGCCGTGTCCAAATTCTCTTTCCCACCCCTCACGGGAAGTACAAAATGACGGAATATATCTTCCGGAATATCTTTCCCCCAAGGCATCGCCTCTCTCGCTTGAAATGCCCAACGCACGTGCTTCAACAGAAAATTCCCCCCCGAAAAAGACAAATCGATCAACGGAGAATAGGCGTAAAGAAACATCAACGCTTCCCGCTCCTCCACGCTCATCGGGGAATCGAACACGGCAAATAAATCACCCGGGTTACCTTCCAACACCTCCTTTTTCTTTTGAAAATCCTGTTCCACCATCCTCCGGTAGTCCGGATCTGTCATAAAATGCTTTTCCTCACATGCACATAACAGCACGAAAGCAAGCAGTATCCACAAAACTTGTTTCATGATCATAATATTTTATGTCACAAATATAACAGATTTTTTCACTATTTTTGTCTCATGGACACGAAGGAAGAAATCATTAAGCAATTCGAGGCTCAAACTGCTCCACTCAGCCCGGAAACTCACGAAAAATTGGTCAACATTCTCGTACGTTTCAATCTAGCCAAAGGAGACCTTTTTCTCCGAGAAGGTGAGGTATGCAAATATTATAGCATGGTCGCCCGAGGCATGATTCGCTTGTTCTACAATAAAGACGGGCGAGACCTCACGGAAC
>DYVS01000038.1:0-19017 GCA_020743075.1 Butyricimonas virosa
CTCTTCGCTATACTTGTAAGCCCAGAAACCGTTTGACAAGTAGTCATGTTCCACGGTTGAGTGCTGTTGAATCACTCCGAATCCGCAGTGGTGGTTCGTCAACACCAATCCTTTGTCCGAAATGATCTCTCCGGAACAGAAATGCCAGAAAGGACGTCCGGCGTTTCCTAATCCAACGATCGCATCTTTCAATGACGCTTGGTTCACGGAATAAATATCTTCCGCCGTCAATTTGCAGCCTTGTGCCTGCATTTGCTCGATATTTTTCCCGAGCAATGACAAAAGCCACATACCTTCATCCGCCCGCACGATTGACGTTGAAAGCAAAGCAAATACAATAATAAAAACTCTCTTCATCTGTTTAAATTTCACGTTTAATTATATAATCTGATCTAATTCAATTCCTGTCAAATTATGCCCTCGCCCCCTCACAAACGATCGCGAATATACAATTTAATTCTATGAAACCTTATGTAACTCACCGTGATTTAATATTATTATAACATTTTACAGCACGCTGTCAGAGTAAATTAATCTCGTCTTTTTATCCTGTTAGATCTCATCGACCACTTCATATTATTAAATTCCACACTTTCTCCTTTATTTTTTCAATCACTATTTATTAATAGTGATATATTTTTCCAAACTATCAATTCACAACATTCTTCCATAATTATAAAGTCCGTCTCATTTTCTTGTTGTATTTTTGCAACGCAAAAAGTGATGACATGGAAAAAACGAATATAAGAGCGTACACGTTACAAGAGTTAGCAAACGTCCTCGTACAACACGGGGAAAAAGCATTCCGGGCTAAACAAATCTGGCAGTGGCTTTGGCAAAAGGGAGTGACCCGTTTCGAGGACATGACCAACTTATCAAAAGATTTCCGGGAATTTTTGAACAATCACTTTATCCTGCAAACAGCCACGCTCACCCATAAACAAGAGAGTAGTGACGGTACGACAAAACTCGGCTTTACCCTTCCTGACGGGAACTTGATTGAAACTGTACTTATCCCAAGCAAGGATAAATCGACCGTGTGCGTCTCCTCGCAAGTCGGATGCAAACTAAAATGTAGCTTTTGTGCCACGGGTGGGTTAGGATTTACTCGGAACCTGCTGCCGGAAGAAATATTCGACCAAGTCGTTGCCGTGAAACGCCTGGGAGAAGAACGGGGACTACCGTTATCCAACATCGTACTCATGGGCATGGGCGAACCGCTCCTAAACTACGAGAATGTCCTTGCCGCCATTGAACGCATCACGGCAGAGGATGGATTAGGAATGTCCCCCTATCGCCTCACGCTATCCACCTCCGGCATCGTGGAAGGCATCAAGCGACTGGCAGATGACGACGTTCGTTTCAACCTTGCCATCTCGCTCCATTCGGCTGTCAACACGACCCGGGATAAAATCATGCCGATAAACAAGGCTTACCCGCTTACCAAACTCGCCGAGGCCATCCGGTATTTCGTGGATAAAACGGGGACACGTCCCACGTTCGAGTACCTGTTACTGAAAGGTGTCAATGATAGTCTCGACGATGCCAAGGCACTCGCCTTGTTCTGCCGGCAATTTCCTGTGAAAATCAACATTATCGAGTACAACGAAGTGGACAATGCCCCCTACCGTCACAGCCCGGATGCCAGCAGGGACCAATTTGTTCGCTACCTCGAAAGCAAAAATATCGTGGTGAATATCCGTCGCAGCAAAGGAAAAGATATTGATGCGGCTTGCGGGCAATTGGCCAACAAAAATAGTTAACCTACCATATTCCCTTTTATAAACACAAGAAGACTGACCAACAAATCAGACCATTCTCTCTATGGTAAAACTTAGCACCCAACAAAGCATATATCAGATTACTATAAGGTGAGTTATTCCGGATGATTACCGTCATAAACCTTATAGATACCTTATAGAAACCTTATATGAACCTTATATATAATAAGGTTCATATAATATTCATATACTTTAATTAAAATGTTACTTTCGGTTATAATCAGGTAGAAATCAATTAGTAAAAACAAATTCTTTACAAACACGAGGGGGAAAAAGGATGAACACCCCATTAAATACAAGCCTCCCCTCTCACAAACCCAGCACTCCCCCAAAAGACGTTATGAACTTTACAGACTTTATAAATCTTATAAACGAACATCAGCCCCCAACTTCTCGTATTACGAGAAACTAAACACCTAATTATCAACTCATAGTATGAAATCCTTCTTATTAGCCATATTGCTCGTCGGATGCAATATCATAGCAGCAACAGCACAATCCGACAAGATCATTGATAATCGAGCTATAGACACACTAAATTTAAAAAAGTATGTTGGTCTGTGGTACGAAATCGCACGCTTTGACCACCCTTTCGAACGAGGCTTGGTCGGGGTGACGACCGAGTACACCATCAAACCCGATGGAAGCATCAAGGTTATCGGACGAGGTTACCAAGACAGTCTCCGGGGTGAGAAAAAAGAAATCGTGGGCCACGTTCATATCCCGGACACGACTCAACCGGGAGTCCTAAAAGTGACCTTTTTTCTGATCTTCAACACGGACTACCACATCCTGGAAGTCGAGAAAGATTACAGCGCAGCCCTTATCGGAAGTTCCCAATGCGATCATCTCTGGATCGTAAGCCGTACACCGAAGCTCCCGCCTAACAAACTGAAAGACTTGATGCAACGGGCTCAGCGCAGAGGATACGACACCACCGCCCTCATCTTCGTCCCGCACGGGCAAGAACAAATTCAAGAAGAATTGACCAAACTCTGAGTTATTTTCCATATTTTTGAACAACTAAAGGTTCAGAAATATGGAATTATTTATACTTATATCTTGCGTTTTACTTCTCGTTCTCAACATGATCCTCATCGGATTGCACGTTCGTTCCTGCAAGAACAACACCGTCCAGGAGGTATCACGGTCCATCTCGAACCTCGAAAAAGTGATTCGGGACGAATCCCGTTATAACCGGGAAAACGACGAGAACCGCTCCCGCAAGGACCGGGAAGAACTCGCCTCTACCCTCAACCATTTCCGGACAGAACACCGGGAAACCTTGAAGAACATCACCACCCAAACCAACTCCGCCATACAAGCTTTCCAGAAAAGTTTTGCCGAAAGCATGGAATTATTCAACCGCCTGCAACGGGAAAAATTCGGAGAGCTATCACTCCGTCAACAGGAACTCCTGCAAAACACGGAAAAGAAGTTGGAAGAAATGCGAGCCACCGTGGATGAAAAATTACAGAAGACCCTACACGAACGCATCGGGCAATCGTTCGAACTCGTCAGCAAGCAACTGGAAAATGTGCAGAAGGGACTAGGAGAAATGCAGACGCTGGCACAAGATGTAGGTGGACTAAAACGGGTGCTTAGTAACGTGAAAATACGGGGAACGATCGGGGAAGTACAACTTTCCATGCTACTGGAACAGATCCTAGCCCCGGATCAATATGACACAAACGTGAAGACCAAACCCGGATCCGACAAGCTGGTCGAGTTCGCCGTGAAACTTCCCGGACGGGCGGAAGGTGACGAATCGGTCTATCTTCCCATCGATGCCAAGTTCCCAAAGGACGTTTACGAACAACTCCTTGATGCCTACGAATCCGGAGATTTGCAACGAGTGGAAACTACTTCCCGCATACTCGAACAGACCATTCGCGGCATGGCAAAGGACATCCGGGACAAATACCTGGCCCCACCGCACACCACGGACTTCGGGATCATGTTCTTGCCTTTCGAAAGCATATACGGCGAGGTTACCCGCCGGGCTGCTTTGCTCGAACAATTACAGCAGGAATACCACGTGATTGTCACGGGGCCCACCACGCTGGCAGCGATTCTCAACAGCCTGCAAATGGGATTCCGCACGCTTGCCATCCAAAAACGTAGTAGCGAGGTGTGGCGCATTCTTGGCGGTGTGAAAGCCGAATTCGAGAAGTTCGGGGGACTTCTGGAGAAAGCCCAGAAGAACCTTCAAACCGCCAATAACCAACTGGAAGAAGTCATGGGAAAACGAACCCGCGCCATACAAAGACAGCTTCGCTCGGTCGAAGCACTTCCGGCTAAGGAGGAACAAAACGCATTATTGGATTCGTTCTCAGAAGGGGATGAAGCATAAAAACGGCAAAGATTTTCACCCGAAATAAAACAAGACATGACTTGCTAGATTCTTTCCGCAGTTTTTATTAGCTTTGCCCGAAAGAAGGTAATACAAGTAAAAGATTAAATATAAAAACATGGAGACTACGAAGAATAAAACGACCTTGCTCATTATGGCAGCAGGCATGGGTTCACGGTTCGGTAGCTTAAAACAACTAGCACTACTCGGACCCCACAAAAAAACATTGTTGCATTATTCAATCTATGATGCCGTACACGCGGGATTTGACAAAATTGTTTTCATCATCCGCCGGAGTTTCGAGAACGAATTCAAAGAGGCCGTGGGAAAATATGCCGAAAGCCTGGTTGAAACCGTGTACTGTTTCCAGGAAATGGATCAACTGCCCGGTAATCTACCCCCGATCCAGCGGGAGAAACCCTGGGGAACAGCTCACGCCATCTGGGCCGCAAAAGACCATATTCACGAACCGTTTATCGCTATCAACGCTGACGACTTTTACGGACGGGATGCCTTCGTGAAAATGCACGATTTCGTGGCCAGCAATACTGACGAGAGATGTTTCAGCCTAGCCGGCTACCGGTTGGCAGCCACGCTATCCGAGAACGGGACAGTATCCAGAGGAATATGCACGGTAGACGGGGACAATTTCTTGACCAGTATCACCGAACGCACGAAAATTGGCCGGGAAGGTGATACGATTAAAGATTTGAATTCAGGGATCGTACTGCATGAGGACGACGTGGTTTCCATGAATTTCTGGGGATTCTCGCCCATGCTTTTCGAGGAAATCGAAAAACAATTCATCGAGTTTTACCACAAGAACAGCGAAAATCCCAAGGCGGAGATTTACATACCTTTCGTGGTGGACGAACTCATCAAGCAAAAGGCCGTGAAAGTAAAAGTCTTAAACACCAGTGCCCAATGGTTCGGCGTAACATACAAAGAGGACACAGAGCTGGTAAACAATGCCTTGCAGAAATTCGACGGGGAAGGATTATACACTGACATGGGGCAGTAAATAGCATAAAAACGGGTAAACATTAAAAAACAACTAAGCATGGACAAACTGAAGAGAATTTACGACACGTTCGTATCGAGCGGGCGGTTTATATCCGCTACACCGTACGGTTCTGGCCATATAAACGACACCTATCTGGTGAAAGTGGACGAGGATGTCGAGTACATTCTCCAAAGAATCAACGGTAACGTGTTCAAGGACATCCCGAAACTGGTACGAAACAAAGAACTGGTGTGCGGGCATATCCGCAACCGACTTATCCGGCATAAAGTGAGCGATATCACCCGCAAATACATCACGTATTTTTACACGGACAAAGGAAACGCTTACTACAAGGATTACGAGGGGAACTACTGGACGTTATCACTCTTTATCAAAGGATCAAAGAGCTACGATGTTATCCCGGATTCCCAGATCGCTTATCAAGTGGGTATCGGGTTCGGAGAATTCGAGAACCGGATTTCCGATTTTGACGCGAAATTGTTGATCGAGACAATCCCGCTTTTCCACAACGTTCCCCGCCGCCAACGAGAATTAAAAGAGGCCCTAGCTAAAGCCGAACCGGACCGGATCGAGGCGAGCAAGGAACTGCTCGAATACCTGAAAAAGTTCGATAACGAGATGTTAGAATTACAACGGATGAAAGACGAGGGTATTCTGCCGCTCCGGGTCACGCACAACGACACGAAAGCAAATAATCTCCTATTCGACCACAATGACCACCCGTTATGCGTGATCGATCTGGACACCGTGATGCCGGGAATCGTGCATTACGACTTCGGGGATGCCATTCGCTCGTCTTGTAACACGGCCGGGGAAGAAACCCGCAATCTTGACGAGGTTCATTTTAACATGAATTATTTTGAGGCTTTCACCGCCGGGTTCATGGAAAAAGCCAAGCACCTTTTCACACTCAAGGAAAAAAAGACCCTTGCACAAGGATGCACGCTGATGACCTACCTACAAGCCGTCCGTTTTTTGACAGATTACCTGGACGGGGATCATTATTACCCGATCACCTATCCTGAACATAACCTGCAACGGGCTAAAGTTCAAGTAAGGTTATTACAAGACATGGAACGACAATTCGACAAGATGAACCAGTTTATCTTGAATCAATAATACAAAAAAAAACGGTAGCTTTCGCTACCGTTTTCCTACTCTTCAAGATAAAATTTCCTTACTTTTTCTTATTCTTGCAGCACTCGTCTGTTTTACCCGTCTTGGAACAGCAATTGTCACCACATTTTCCTTCACATTTGCTCTCCTTTGAAGTACAAGTCTGGTCACATTTACCATCACACTTTTTCTCTCCGCAACTTTGCCCGCAGGTCCCGCTGCAATTATGTTTCTCGCCGCAATTTCCCTTGCAAGCTTCTTTATTTCCTTCTTTACAACATTTATGTGCTTTACCGCATTTCATCAACTTACCGTCTTTATCGCACATTCCTATCACTTTCACGTCATGACGCTCGATAGCAGCCCGTAAGGCCTCAACAGAGTTTTTGTCAGTACGGAAAGAAATCAACACGGTTGAATCTTTCATATTCAACTTATAATCCTTGATTCCTTTCTCGAAAGGCATATCCTTATCCAGTTTAGCCTTACAAGAAGGGCAATGTATTCCTACTTTAAAAATAACGGTTGTATCTTTCTTAGCCTGAGCACTTACGGTTAAACCCATCATAACGAACACTACCAGCGAGAATAAAATTTTTATTGTTTTCATAGTAAACATATTAGTTATTAAAAACATTGTTTTTCAAAAGTAATTATTTTATTGATTGGTTATCCTTTTCGATCTAAGGCAAATCTCAGACCGATATAAAATTTACGTCCGTGAAGAGGTCCCCACACTTTCGACGAGTCAAAGGTATCGCTCCAGGGATTATGAGAATTCACGATCGGATTCTTTTGGGTGAAATCCCCAATATTTTCGCATCCCGCGTAAATACTCCACAATCGGAAATATTTCGTGACCTGTGCATTCATGATCTGGAAATCATCAAAACGGGAGGCTACCCGATATTCATCGGCAATCCCACCCTGCTCCGGCAAACGTCCGGAACCGTTAAACTGAGTCGTGAAATCGAACTGCCATTTCTTCAAGTTGGTGAAGTATGACAAATTCACCAATCCCTTGTAACGGCTTGTTAAAGGTGTACGTTTCAGATCCCCGTTAATCGTTGTCTTCACGTCATTATAACGATAAGCCAAGGTGGCCTCCAAACGTGGAATCAACTCGTATTTCACCTCTACTTGGTAGCAATTCGAATAGGAATCCCCGTCCAAGTTATAAAAATTCACCTTGTTGTATGCCGTCTCGTTATCCACCACCACTTGATCATTGAATTTCGTATGATAATAATCCAGATTGATATTCAAGGTACGCCCGAATACTTCGAACTTTCGGTTCACGTTAGCCCCGAAATTCCAAGAATCCTCCATCTTTAGATCGTCCAGCAAAGCCGGGTTCTTACCCAACAATTCTCCATTCACGTAGAAGTTCGCGGCAGAGGCCAACAAATAACTGTTCTCAGCCAAGATATTCGGTGTACGTAAACCGCGGCCAAAAGTGGCCTTGATGCTGGTGAATTCATCCGGTTTGTACATGATGTGAGCTCGCGGGGTCCAGATACTCCCGAAGATATTGTGATAATCGTAGCGCAATCCTGCCATCACGATAAAACGCTGATCCAAGAATTCTCCCGTATATTGGAAAAAAGCTCCCGGCACCCGTTCTTCCCGTTTCATGTTTATGAAGTCGGTAGAAATATCCTCTCCATAATTAAAAACCGGATCACGAAAATCTTCGTCGTATTTGTCGTAATTGAAACTTAACCCGGCAGAGTACATCTGGCTGGGATTCGTCCCGAAAATAGATTGATAAATGTAGTTCACGAACAAACTCTTCTGCCCGGCATTATACATCTTCGGTCCATAATAAGAATCCTGCGTGTGATCGGAATAGTTCACCAGAATCGCCATACTCGTATTCTCGTACTGGGGCATCAAGTAACCTAACTTCAGGAAAGCCTCGTAACGACGGGTGTCGATTCCAATTTTATACAACCCGTAGTTTTCATCCACCTGAGCATGCCCACCATGAGTGGTTTGTCCTCCATTTCGCTCCTCATCGATAAACTTACCCCCGAATTGCAAAAACCAAGTATCATCCTTATATGCCCAGCGATTCATCACGTTGTATTGCGTTTTTTCCGGCATATCCAAGAATCCGTCTTTATTCCCGTCATGAGGTTCTTCCATCCAGTCTCCATGCAAAAGGAACATAGTACTCCATTTATCACTAAATTTGATACTGAAATTGGAGTTAAACTCGTACATTCCCTCGCTACTCGTGAAAACATTAGCCGAAAGCAATTCCGGGTCACGGGGTTTCTTATAGTCTACGCTGATCTGCCCGGCCATCGATTCGTAACCGTTAATCACCGACCCCGTTCCCTTCGACACGGAGATAGCGGACATCCAAGGACCGGGAATGTAAGTCAAACCGTACAAAGAAGCCAATCCCCGGAAATTAGGCATATTCTCGGTCATCATCTGCACGTACTTCCCGGTTAATCCCAATAGCTGGATTTGCTTCGCACCCGTCACCGCATCGGCATAGGACACGTCAACCGAGGCGTTCGTTTCGAAACTCTCGCCCAAGTTACAACAAGCCGCTTTACACAACTCTTCGCCCGTGATTAATTGTTCGATCAAAGGACCCCGTGTTGACATCACGGTACTCTGTTTACGGGCTGCCACGCTCACCTCGTCCAACTGCTCCCCGGACCTCAACGTGCAGGTCACGAATTTATCCGTGGATTTTACCTCTATCGTGTCCGACTGGTATCCAATAAAACTAACAACCAACTTCCCAACCTTTTCCCACTTGATTTTAAATTCCCCGTTCGCATCCGAAACAGATCCTTTCGAAGTTCCTACCCAGTAAACATTCGCACCGGGTAACGCCACCTCCCCGTCTTCCGTTTCTTCCATGACACGCCCTTTTATGGTCTGTGCCTGTAAGCCAACAGAGGCAAGTAAACACATTATAATGAACAAATTTCTCATATAGATTCCACAATTTTCAGGAACGTGTCGGGGATATATCTCTTACCCAATGCCACGAAACACGTTCTCTCTTGATTAAATTTTAAATAATGTTTCAGTCAAGTCAGACGCATACACACAACTCGTCGAAAGATACTTATAAAGCATCTTTATCACGGATCAAAATTTAATCAACAACGAAAAATACATAGAAACTCCAAAGGCGGAGAAGTGTCTATGTACGCAACAGGAGAATTAAAAGATTTTACATTAGAAATAACCGTATCCGGTAAAGACATCATGAAATTACACTCCTGCACCATATCGCAGAACTGTACCTCGAAATGAGACATCGCCCAATCACCGGATACCTTATAGTAAGTATGTTCTTGCTTCGCATTATCACAATTCTTCTTGTGCGCATTATGACACTTTTGATGACAACAAGTACAACCATGTGTACATGGACAAGGAATATCTTCGGGAATAACCACCACATGCAAGTGAGATTCCTGACAACGTTGGCAGTATACTCTACTTACATTCACACCTACTGTACCTAACAAAAAGATAAACAATAGCAAGAGTGCTGATATATTCCATTTTTTCTGCTTCATCGTTTGCAAAAATAAAACAATTTTCGATTTTCGATTCCCCGAAATACACCCTTAACAATTAATTAACGGTTTTTTTATTCAAAATCTGACCCGACGATGTGAAAAATAGAAAAAAAGTATTACTTTCGAACTTCATAAATCAAGATGTAGATTATTTATATCATTCCAACAAATTATGAGAAAAATACTATTACTTGGACTACTCGTAGTTCTTATCGCATCCTGTAGTAAAAAGACGAATGTCGAGATTACAGGAGCCATCAAAGATGCAGCCAACACGAAAGTATATCTGGAACAAATAGATGTAAGTTCAAGAAAAACAATCGACTCAACAAAAATTAACAAAAACGGGGAGTTTAAATTTAAACTCAACATCGAACTCCCGACATTCTATTCTTTAAGATTTTCTAACAATGAGCAAGTGACCTTGATCGCCAGTCCGGACGAGATGCTTGAAGTCAGCGGTACGCTGAATGACATTAAAAATAATTACTGGGTGGACGGTTCTGAAAACTCGTTATGGATTAAACTCCTGAATTTCCAGATCACCCGTACAATCACGCTAACGGATTCTTTGAAGAGGTCCTATCAAGCTCTCCCACAAGGAACCGAGTACGACGCTCAACGTCAGGAATACGCCAAAGCATGGGAAGAGGCAATAAACAAACAGATCAGTTTCACCCGAGACTTTATTATCAAACACGCCACCTCTCCGGCATCTTATTATGCCCTCTATCAAAAAATTGATGATAATATCGGAGTGATGGACGAGTTCGAGGACCTTCACTATTTTAAAGTGGTGGCATCATCCTTGACTGCCCTTTATCCCGAATCCCAATACACGAAGGCAATCATGAATCACTTGAAACAAATATCCCAAGCTATCCGCAACCAACAACTTGCTGCCGTGATTAACAACACGGAAGGGTCTCTACCGGATATTAACCTGCCGGATGTGAATGGCAAAGATATTTCACTGAACTCCCTCAAATCGAAACTCATCGTGCTTGACTTCGGGCTGATCACGGCCAAAGAGAGTCAAGAGTACATTGACCAGATGAAAAGCGTGTACAACAAGTTCAAAAACCGGGGAGTGGAAATATACATGGTTTGTCTGGATAAAAACAAATTTCTTTGGGAAGACGTGATAAAAACGAACAAGATCAACTGGATTTGCGTATGGGATCAAGGAGCGTTACAAAGTCGGGCAGCTTCGACTTGGAACGTGAAGAGTGTTCCGGCAAACTACATCATTAACCAAAAGAAAGAAATTGTTGGTAAAAACTTGTACGGCAGTCGTTTGGAAGACCGTTTGAACGACTTGTTGAAAAAATAATTATATTGGACGAACATATCATCATGCAGGGTAAGAAGGTTTATTTTCTTTCAGACGCACACTTGGGTGCCAAACTATTGAAAGATAATCGGGAGAGAGAAATTATGCTCGTGGAGTTTTTGCAAAGCATCAAACCTGATTGCCTAGAACTTTACCTGCTTGGTGATATGTTTGATTTTTGGTTCGAATACAAACATGTCGTACCCAAAGGCCACGTACGCTTTCTTGCCGAACTGGCCAATTTCACGGACCAAGGAATTAAGGTACATTTCTTCACGGGCAACCACGACATCTGGGCTTTCGACTACTTGGCAAAAGAATGTGGTGTTATCCTGCACACTTCCATGATGGAAACCACGATAAACGGAAAGTCTTTCCTTATCGGACATGGTGACGGTCTGAATCCGAACGACAAAGGGTATCTTCTCCTGCGTAACGCTTTCCATAATCGTTTTCTACAAAGATGTTTCCGGTTTATCCATCCAGACTGGGGAATCACTTTAGCCAATAAATGGTCATCCCATTCCAGACTAAAAGGAAACGGGCAAATTGAGGCTAGGGGTTATCTGGGAGATGACAAAGAAGAAATCGTTATTTATTGTCGGAATATCTTAAAAGAACACCACGTGGATTATTTCATTTTCGGTCATCGCCATTTGCCTCTCAATCTTGAACTTGAATCCAACAGTCACTATATCAACACGGGAGACTGGATCACGCATTTCAGTTATGCCGTATTCGACGGAGAGAAGGTTTTTCTTGAAAAAATTGATCGCAAGAAATAACCTATTTTGCATTGTTTTCCTGTGAAATAATCATAACTTACATGCCTGTATGTAAAACATAAGATCAGACGGTATGTTAGTTAAAATTTTCGGGGGTGCAGTGTACGGAATCAACGCATTGACCATCACTATCGAGGTCAATATTCTTTGGGGAGCGAAATTTATTATTGTCGGTTTACCCGATAACGCTGTAAAAGAAAGCCAGCAACGAATTGATTCCGCCCTCCGGGAAATCGGGCTAAAGATTCCGGGTAAACGAGTAATCATCAACATGGCTCCCGCCGACGTGAAGAAAGAAGGATCATCTTTCGACTTACCGTTGGCTATTGGCATACTCGCCGCTAATGATCAGTTACCCAACGCACAACTGGATAAATATTTGATCATGGGTGAATTGTCATTAGATGGCAGTCTCCAAGCGGTCAAAGGGGTACTTCCCATCGCCATACACGCCAAAAAGGAAGGTTTTAAAGGTATTCTTCTGCCTTACCAGAATGCTAACGAGGCTGCAGTGGTTCAAGGCTTTGAAGTTTACGGTTTCCACCATCTGAGTGAAGTGATCGCTTTTCTAAAACAGGAAAAAGACTTCTCTCCCATCTCTTTCGATCAACAAGTCATGACAGCATTTCCCGATGATGACTTGCTTGATTTCAAAGACGTGAAGGGACAAGAAAACGTGAAACGTGCGATGGAAGTTGCAGCAGCAGGCGGACATAACATGATCATGATCGGCTCCCCCGGTTCGGGAAAAACCATGCTAGCCCGAAGATTACCGACAATTCTCCCTCCCATGACCATCGAAGAGGCGCTGGAAACGACGAAAATCCACTCCGTTGCGGGGAAGATTCAAAATAATCATTCCTTAATCATCTCACGTCCATTTCGTTCGCCGCATCATACCATATCTGATGTAGCTCTTGTTGGCGGGGGATCTTGGCCCCAACCGGGAGAAATATCACTTGCTCACCATGGAATTTTATTTCTAGACGAACTCCCAGAGTTCCGCCGGGCAGTACTGGAAGTATTGAGACAACCACTTGAAGATCGGAAGATTACCATCAGTCGTTCCAAGTTCAGCGTGGAATATCCGGCTAACATCATGCTGATTGCATCCATGAATCCTTGCCCATGTGGGTACTATAATCATCCCACGAAGGAATGTAATTGTCCGCCCGGAGCCGTTCAAAAATATTTATCGAAAATATCCGGTCCTTTACTCGACCGGATTGACATACATATTGAAGTGATTCCCGTAGAGCTTGACAAGATCACGAATTCCTCGGACAGTGAACCAAGCTCTGTTGTTCGAGCTAGGGTGATCGCCGCCCGGGCTATCCAGACCCAACGTTTTCAATCTTACCCGGGGATTTATTGTAATGCCCAGATGACCTCACCGTTATTAAAAAAGTATTGTTCCCTAGACGATAAATGTGTTGCACTACTAAAGATTGCCATGCAACGTTTCGGACTTTCTGCCCGAGCTTATGACCGGATCATCAAATTGTCCCGAACTATTGCCGACCTGGACCATAACGAGAAAATAACCCCACAATATATTGCCGAGGCCATACAATACCGAAGTCTAGACAAGGACGGATGGGGAGGATGAAAAAAGTAAAAGATAAAAGTGAAGTGAAAAAACAACTTTTATCTTTTAGTTTTTATCTTTTACCTTGCCATTATACCCGGCTTAGTATATCTTCAAGTCCTTGGAAGTGATTTTTATAATCTTCGGCACTTCTGCGAATCACCTCGAAAGCCTCTTCCTTATTATAGACATGAGTGATTTCCGTGCGTCGTTCCTCTCCGGGAAGATCCTTGTAGGTTAAAAAATAATGCCGTAACCTGTCAATCACCACGTGTGGTAATTCGGAAATATCATTATAAATATTATACGTGGCATCATGTTTCAACACGGCAATAATCTTATCGTCCGCCTCGTTCTTATCCAACATCCGGAATCCCCCGATAGGACGAACTTCCGCAATAATATCCCCGTGAGAGATCGTTTTCTCGGTCAGGACACAAATATCAAGCGGGTCTCCGTCCCCGTGAATATCCGTTCTCTCGGTCTGCGCCATACAATACTCGGCGACTAAATCTCCGCAATAAGTCTGCGGCAAAAAACCATATAAAGCGGGAACCACGTTCGAATACTTCTGCGGACGATCTATTTTTATATACCCACTCACTTTATCCAACTCGTACTTCACCGTGTCCGTCGGTACCATCTCTATAAATGCGGTAACCACGTTCGGTGCATCCGTCCCAATATCCAAACCATGCCACGGATGTGACTTGTACCTAAGTCCCATCAAACGGACAATAGGGTCATTAATTTTATTTCCCATAACTTATATTATTAAAAACATATACACCTCTTTATTGTTCCGAGAACAAATGCGCCTCGATTTGCTCGATCAGGATATGAATTACCTTGATGTGAATCTCCTGAATCCGATCGGAATACCCGTTCCAAGGAACACAAATATTCACGTCACACATATTCTTCATTTTACCGCCATCCTTACCGGTTAACCCGATCACCAACATACCCTTGCGGTGAGCCGCATCAACGGCTTTCACAATGTTCTCTGAATTACCGGAAGTACTGATTGCCAATAACACATCACCAGCTTTCCCGTGTGCCTCCACGTAACGGGAAAACACATACTCAAATCCGAAATCATTGGCCACACAGGTCAAGTGAGTCGGATCAGAAATTGCCATTGCCGGTAGTGCGGGACGGTCTCCCCTAAAACGTCCGGTAAGTTCCTCGGCAAAATGCATGGCGTCACTCATGGAACCTCCATTTCCACAACTTATTACCTTACCCCCGTTTTTCAATACCCGAGATAATATCTCTGCTGCCAATCCGACTTGTTTTAACTTCTCCTCGTCCTCCACGAAATCAGCTAACAGCTGTTGCGCCTCCAAAAAACTTTTCTTGATACTATCCATATATTCGGGTATTACATTTATCTTATTTTTTTCCATTCAACGATTTTTCCCCTCTCTTTCTTCAACATTCCCGGGGGAACCACTTGTCGTATATCTTCACAAAGCAAATCAATCAACTTCTGTTTCGTGAAATGACGGGAATATATCACACTGACCTCCCGCAAAGGCTTGGACACCGTGAATGAACGAACTTGCTTTTTCTTTTCTTCTGTCATGTACAACGTGGCTAACTCAGGAATCAAGGTAAATCCACCTTCCCGATCCACAATCTTCATCAAGGTCTCTAAAGAATTACTCTCAAAATCAAAAGGCAAATTCTTATGTTGCGTTCCTCGCATCTCACATAAATTCACCACTTGATCCCGGAAACAATGCCCGTCTCCCAACATCCATAACTCGGGAGTTGCAATATCTTGTGTTTCTACGTCTTTCTTTTTCAAAAGTTCATGATCAGGGTGAGCATAGATCATCATCTCCTCGTAAAACACGGGCTGTTCTACAATCTTATCGTCATGATAAGGTGTCACGAATACCCCCACGTCCAACGTGTCATGTTTCAATCGTCGGATAATCTCTTCCGAAATTAATTCTTCCACTTCCACCTGTACCCCAGGATAACGACGAATGTAATCCCCGATGAATATCGGTAATAAATAAGGAGCCAGCGTGGGAATAATACCTATTTTCAAGGATCCCGCTACTTCTTGTTTCTCTTCATTAATAATCTCTTTTATTCTTTGGGTCGAGGCCAGCACTATTCTTGCCTGCTCGATCAACTTGTAACCGATGTCGGTAGGAACAACCGGTTGCCGGCTCCGATCGAAAATGATTACACCTAGATCATCTTCCAACTTTTTAATTTGCATACTCAGTGTCGGCTGTGTCACGAAACACTTGTCGGCGGCTGTTGCAAAGTGCCGGAATTCATCGACCGCAACAACATATTCTAATTGTGTCAATGTAATCATATATTATTATTTCTAATCAAAAAAATCTTTCATCTTGGAAAAGATACTTTTCTTGTCACCACTTCCCGGCTTAAAACCTTCCGCTTCTTTCATCTTTTCCACGAGTTTCCTCTCGTCCTTCGACAGGTTCTTAGGAATCCACACATTCACCTTCGCCAACAAATCCCCTTTACCGTAACCGTTCACATCAGGCAATCCTTTTCCTCGCAAACGCAATATTTTACCAGGCTGGGTACCTGCCTCAATCTTCACTTTCACTTTCCCTTCGATGGTCGGAATCTCAACCATTTCCCCTAACACGGCTTCCGGGTACCCGATAAACACGTTGTATAATAAATCATTCCCATCTCTTACCAACTCCGGATGCTCTTCTTCTTCTATCAACACGATCAAGTCACCATTCACGCCACCACGACGAGCTGCATTTCCTTTACCACTCAAAGACAATTGCATCCCTTCACCCACTCCTGCCGGAATATTGATAGAAATCACTTCTTCCGACATCAACACGCCCTCTCCATTACAGAAAGTACATTTTTCATTGATAATCTTTCCTTCGCCCTCGCAAGTCGGACACGTGGAAGTGGTTTGCATCGCTCCCAATATCGTATTTTGTACCCGGGTCACTTGTCCCGATCCTTTACAGGTAGAACAAGTGGAATAGGATTTCCCATCCTTTGCTCCAGTTCCGCTACAATGCTGACAAGCCACGTATTTCTTTACCTTGATTTTCTTCTCAATTCCGGTAGCAATTTCCTGAAGGTTCATTTTCACCTTCACTCTCAAATTCGTTCCCCGGTTTACCCGGCGGGCACTACGACCACCACCAAAACCTCCGAAACCACTAAAGCCACCGAAACTTCCGAAAATATCCCCGAATTGAGAGAAAATATCATCCATACTCATACCGCCACCAAAACCTCCTTGTCCGGCTCCACCTACTCCGGCGTGACCGAACTGGTCATAACGACGTCTCTTTTCTTCGTTACTCAGCACATCATATGCTTCGGCGGCTTCTTTAAATTTCTCCTCGGCCTCCTTGTCCCCTGGGTTCTTATCCGGGTGATACTTTAAAGCCAGTTTTCGATATGCTTTCTTGATCTCAGTGGCATCAGCACTTTTAGATACCCCCAACACCTCATAATAATCTCTCTTTTCCATTACCACGCAACTATATTTTATTCACCAACAACCACTTTCGCAAAACGCATTACCTTGTCATTCAAATAATATCCCTTCTCGATACAATCCAACACTTTACCCTTTAACTCCGGAGTCGGAGCCGGAATTGTCGTTACCGCCTCGTGAATATCCGTGTTAAAATCAGCATTTGCAGTTTCGATTTCTTTCACGCCATTCTGTGTCAGAAAAGACTTAAAATTAGCATAGATCAAATCCACTCCTTCTTTTAGAGCTGCCACATCCTTCGCCGTACTCATACTCTTCAAAGCACGTTCGAAGTTATCCACCACGGGCAAAATATTACTTAACAATTGTTCCCCGGCACTCTTGGTTAACTCCATTTTTTCCTTCAAGGTACGTTTCCGGTAATTATCGAACTCGGCGGACAGACGTAAGTATTTATCATTCATCTCGCTCAGTTTCTGTCCCAACTCTTCCAACTGCTTGTCCTCTTTTCGACAAGACTTGTCTTCCTTCTTTTTGTGAGTTTCTCCCTGATGTTTTTCTGAATTCACCTCTTCCTTTTCCATATTGTTCGTCTGTGACTCTTCAAACTCGTTCTCCTGAGTCGATCTCTTCTCTTCTGCCATATCGTATATATTTTTTTATGAATAAACATTTTAAGCTACTTTTTTCAAGCAAAATCCCTGCCAACCATCAATATGCCACATTGACAAGCATTACGAGTGCCAATGTGACACAAATAGCTGCCACAAAGATAGTAAAAGATATTCTTCCGATTCAACTTTTCAGCACTTAAAGGGATTAAAGCATCCCATTATCCGCAAAACTATAATACCGATTAGGGCAAACTATAATGTGATCCAGCAATGTGATGTCTAATACACGCCCAGCCTCCTGTACCTTCTTTGTCAAAGTAATATCATGGGAACTCGGACGATCATTACCACTGGGATGATTGTGAGCTATCACGATGGAACAAGCTTTTGATTCCAGCACCTTCCGAAATATCATACGAATATCAATGATAGTACTCTCTATTCCTCCTGAAAACAAGCGATCACATGACTTAATTCGGCAAGCGCTTGATAAGGTTACAACCCAAAATTCTTCATGATCCAGATCTCCAATTAATGGCTGGAGATAATCGTACAAATCCCTGCTGGTTGTCAACGCCGGTTCTTCCCTTGCCGTCGACAATGCCCGGCGGCGCCCCAATTCCATGGCAGCAATAATCGAGGCTGCTTTCGCCATCCCAACTCCTTTATAACGATTCATAAAATCCGATACAGAAAGACGAGCCAACGTATTCAAATCATTACTAGCATCCGTCAAAATCCGGCGAGACAAATCCAAGGCTGATTCCCCTCCACTCCCCGAACGGATTAAAATCGCAAGCAACTCGTTTGTTGAAAGCGCAGCAACACCTTTCGACAACATCTTTTCCCGGGGTCTATCGTCTTCCGCCCACGAGGAAATCGGGATATAATTTCCAGTCATAACTTTTTCTTTACAACTGGCAATGTAGCTATTTTTTTGCAATAAAAAAATCTCGAGAAGTAATTTCTCAAGATCAACCGACACATAGAAATAAAGGTAACAAACAAATTGTTTGTTACCTCAATATCTTAAGATAGTAAAATTACAATTTATTCACATGTAAAGCTAAGCTAGACTTTAAATTAGCTGCTTTGTTCTTATGGATAATATGTTTTTTTGCTAATTTATCCAACATAGCCGAAACTTTCGGCAACAAGTCTGCTGCAGTCTCCTTTTCGGTCATTGCACGTAGCTTTCTAACGGCATTTCTAGCAGTCTTTGCGTAATAACGATTGTGTAATCTTCTTTTTTCAGTCTGCCTTATTCTTTTTTCTGATGATTGATGATTTGCCATCTCTACAAATTAATTTAATTCAACTTTGTAGTCCGTACGAGAATCGAACTCGTGTTACAAGAATGAAAATCTTGCGTCCTAACCCCTAGACGAACGGACCAT
>DYVS01000039.1:0-15906 GCA_020743075.1 Butyricimonas virosa
ACTGGTGAAAGAAAAAGTCGAGTTTGCCAAGAACACCATCCGAGAGAATAGAGATGACGAACGATTCCTGAAAGTATTGGATATTTATGTACGCAATTTCTTATCCCTGGATGAATTTGAAGCGGAGTTGAAAATGTTTTCATTTCAGGTACAAAAAACAGAAGCTTGTCAACGTTATTTCGAGTTTATCAAGTATGCAAGGATCAATACTCCCGGCAAACAATGTATTGATTTCGAGATGAAAGGACATGATGGGAAAACAATAAAGTTCTCGGATGTATATAAAAAGCATAAACTTGTTCTCATCGATTTTTGGGCCTCCTGGTGTGGCGCTTGTCGGGCAACAATGCCCTCCATTAAAAAGATGTATGAAGTCTATCATGAAAAAGGCGTCGAAGTAGTCAGCGTGTCGCTAGACGACAATAAAGAGGCGTGGGAAAAAGCTTATAAAGAAGAAAATATTCCTTGGATAGACGGTAGTAATCTGTTAGGATGGAAAGATCCTGTCACTCTATGGTACGCCATTCGGGGAATACCACACAAGGTGTTAGTGGATCAGCATGGGATCATCATCGATAGTGGATTTTATCAATTAGGCAGCTTGGAACAGAAAATAGACGAATATCTTCATTCGCATAAAAATTGATACTTAAAGGGGCTGTCCCAAAAGTAAATAGACAGCCTTTTTTCCTTATTTTAGAAGGTTGTTCAAAAAGTGCTTAGATGCAAGACTCTGATTTACAAAGACGAGGAAGCGTACTAAAGTACGTGACCGAATCTTTGGGAAGCAGGAACGCAGCAGATGAGTACTTTTTGGACACCTTCTTTTTACTCGTTCAGTTTATATTCCACCTCGATAATACAGACGACAGTCCATTACGACATTCTTACTTTCGGAGCCTGCAGCTCTAATTCATTCGCTTCATCTACCTTTCCTAACACTCTCAATATACGAGCTTTCACTTTCATGTATTCAGACTTGTAATAACCAGAAGGAGCTGATTCCATCAATTTATCCAACCAAGCATTTGCCTCGTTCATGAATGTTTCATTTCCACAAGTTTCAACATGACGCAAAAAGTTTCGAATAAAGTCCAACTTATCCTGCGGGGTATAGAAAATACCGTATTGGAGGGAGTGATACATTTCGTCCAACATACCACGAATGTCTCCTGTTTTCAAATAAGCCGCAGCATAGAGGGATGCCACATACTGGGGGACTTTGGGCAGGGGTTGAGTAAAAATGTAAGCAAGCAGTTCGTCATAGCGTTGCTGATTGAATACACCCTTATCAGGCGTCCACCAAACGAAACTAGATACGGCACTTTTCAAAGTGTAATCAATAAAAATATCAATGGTGTCGCGGGAAACAACATGAGAGAAATAGTAGCGTTTTGCAGCCACTTTTTTCAATATCGGAGAAAGAGGGTCTGAAAGATTTCGAATAATAATATCCCATGTTTCTCGAGTATAAAACTCGGCATCGGAAAGCCTATTGATATACTCCGTGACCACCTCTTTTTGCAACTGTGGGCGATATGCTTTGAACAATACATCAATGTACTGTTTCACGAAAGCACGGTCACGCTCACCAGCATCATAACGCCTTTGGAAGTCAAGTAAAGTTTGTTCGCCTTTCAACGCTTTTTCTCCATTTCGGATTAATTCGTGCGCCTGCTGGTTGCCCACCACACAATGTTTCAACATCCCGTCTTTATCCACATACAACAAAGTTGGAAAAGCGGCAACGCCATATTTCCGAGCCAATTCCGGACCTTCACCTTTTTCCATATCAATTTGGAAACAGATAAAGTTTGCGTTATAGAAATCCGCTACACTGTCTTGTGTGAAAATGTTTTTCGCCAACATTTTACAAGGGCCACACCAAGAGGTGTAACAGTCAACAAATATCATTTTCTTCTCTTTTTTTGCCATCTTTAGCATTTGCTCCCAATTTCCTTCCCGGAACTCGATGGAGCGGTTCTGCGCCCCTGTCTTCCCGAAGAGACAGAGACTGCAGACCAATAATATATATTGAATTATTTTCATTATTGTATTGTACTAATTTCGTTCACGATATATAACATCTTTCACAACACCGAATCCATCGTAGGAACGGTAAACAGAGGCATTCTGCGAAGAGGTCGCAGGTAATTCCAACATCCGGACATGACCTTTCAAAGCATTATCACCAATAGTTTCCTTACTACCGACAATTAAACGGTATTGCATTTCTCCACTACCTGCCGGTTTCGAATAATCTCCCATTACAAATATATTGAACTTCAACATGGTTATTTGCTCTCCTGAAAACTGATTAACAATTTCGCCACTCTCCATCTTGATGGGTAATAAACGACATGCTTTCGAATTAATGTTATAGCAATATATTTTGTTATCAACCGCATAATACAAATCGTAATCACGCGGATGTACGGCAAAAGCTGTTGCACGTTCGATCTCTGGAGCATTTAGTTGGTAATAATGCCCATCCACTTGAGCAACGTAATTATAATTACCAACCTCTATTCCATATAACCAAAGCTTTCCGGCACCGTCCTTTAATATTGTGTATGTTTCCCCTCTACTACCATGCATCGTGTTAGATAAATGAACAAAACTTTTGCCCGTAGTAAAGGAAAATACTTTTTCCTCTGCCGACGGCTTTTGCACCTTATTCATATCACTCGTGACCTGTACAAAACGTTGATTTGTCACGTCATACAAAATTGCCGTACCACCATAAGTGTTATAATAAATACCTGACATTCCTATTGCCGGAGCAACATCAAAATAATCCGTCTCTCCATCGAGTTTATTTAAACGCATCCCGTATATTGCTCCAATTATTGTTCCTTTTCCATACACACCATCCTTGCCTATACAAAGGCGACAATCTCCATAAGTTCCAACCATACAAGTAGGAACAAAACCATCACGCCACTCTGCAAACTCATACCTCAAATCGTTTTCATAATCATAGCTGAAATCATCGTCATCCAATTTTGCTTGTGCTTCTTCGGCAAGGAAATAGACGGGACGAGGTGCGGACATCCCTCCTAACAAATGAAGCGACTTCGGTCCCTTAAATTCCCGCAACGGACTATCAGCCCAAAGGTTTCTAATTATTTCTTCTTCAGGCGTAGAAGTCGAAATCATGTCCAAACGTGAAAATCCCTCTGAATCCTCTGACAAAATCAACCAACCTTCATAGGTGGCAGAGGTCACTTGCAAATCAAATCCTTGGCGCCAAGTGACTCCCGATGTTTTATCTTCTACCAGCAAATAAACGGTGTATTTTGCTTCCGGTAGTTGCACGAAATATTTCAAATCTAACCGATTGCTGTCCAAATCAAAGGTTGTCGCACCATCCACCGAACCGGATTTCACTACCGCTTGCCATTTAAGCGAATAATTATTTAAATCTTTTCCCTCTAAAGAACCTTCTATCACAGGGGTTACCCGCACGGTATCTACCAGACGATAGGCATATTGCATTTCTTCTGGGAAACCGGAAAAGGTCACTTGATTAATTTCCGAATAATCATAATTCCCCAAATCCCTGTAGCAGCTGGCGAATGATAGTACACCAAGCACGAACAAGAGAGCATATTTCAATTTTTCCATCATATTCCTATTTTTTTATTGATACAAAAAGTCTCCCATTCTCATCTCCTTATCTCCATCCATTATTGGGTGTTCATCCAAATAGGCTTTCATGTAATTGGCGATGTAGCTTATACGTCCGAATCCCATATAAGAAGTGGAGAGGAAAGAAGTACGCGGGATTTCCATAACCGTACAAATAGTCTCGAACTTGAGAGGAGAAAAAGTCCCAAAGTAATACTCATTCCAAGTGTTGGGAGCTTCTTTCATCACGTTATTGAACAGAATACGGTGTGTAGTCTTCGAATAGACAACTGCCGAACCGCTCGTAAGCACATCATCCTGATAGTACAAATAAAAGTCATCATTTTCCACTAATTCTAAAATCACTTCCTTATCCGATTCGTCATTCGGGCGTTTCACCACAACGGGCACCACACAAGAAGTTGTTCCACTCGGCACTTCATAGCGTTCAGCTAAAGTTTCATAATCTTCTCCCACCATGGCATTCTTTTCTACTAACTTCACTTCCACATAACGGCTCACACCTTCTTCCACATCACCCATCACGGCAATCTCTACCGATACCGTATCCACATCCTCATCCAGATAGGCAAAGGAAACTACTGTAGAATCTACCTCCATATTTATGTATGCGACATTTTGTCCAGACCAAGTGTCGATCTTTTGTTCACAACCTACCAAGCTTAACAAGCAAGTCAAGGCCAAACATAATAATATAGTCTTATTCATAATACATTACGTTTTAAGTCATCTAAAATCCGTTTCACTTTGCGGCAAAGGCAAAACATATTTAGTATCGTTCATATTCACATTACCACCGGAGAACGCTGAAAGGATACTTGAAGCATTCATCCGTTTGTAATAGAAAAACAACTGCCCTTCTCCCCAAAATTCCTTTTGATATTCGTTCAGCAATGTACTCTCCAACTGGGAAACGGAAGTCAACAATTCGACGCCACGATTGTCCAGTACAAGATTGATACTTGCCAATGCATCGGTTTCATTTTCGGCTGTCTCAGCAATGATATAATACATCTCCGACATCCGAATCATCGGTAGTAAATCAGCGTAATAGGCATCGGTTTCCAAATCAGAATATTTATAGAAACATCTATTGGTATGTCCTGATGCTACTTTCCAATTAGACTCATAACGCCAATCATTCAACGCTAGTGTACCGAAAATATTTTCCAAATAGGTAGAAGGGGTAAGCCACATTTGGTCATCTTTCAAATCCGGAGTGAAATAATCGGTAAAGATTTTATTACGGTTCGGATATTGTAAAGCAAATACCAATTCAGAAGAGAATATCCTATCAGGTTTCTGACCATCGGTCACTTGCGATTTTGTGGTAAAGGGGAAATATTGTTCCTGCACTGCCACAACTTCACGAGCTGCCGCCAAGGCTTCGCTAAACATTTCCGCATACAAATACACTCGTGCCTGAAGAGCTTTCACCGCATAATAGTTTAGACGAAATGTTCGATAATGCCAAAAATTCTCTTCTTCCGTAGACCCTTCCTCCAATAGCGGGCCCTGTTCAATAACAGGATCATTAGCTAGACGCCTTTCAGCTTCCTTTAAATCATCAATAACATATTCCAATACTTTCGAAGCTGACAACAGATCCGTACCGGACAATACAAATTCTTTGTTATAAGGAATGGCACGTCCTTCTTTGTTGGTTTTGTAGACAGGACCAAACAAGCGTAACAAATCGAAATGCAACATGGCACGTAACGCATAAGCCTCACCTGTAATCCAATTATATTGATCACCCGTGAACAAATTCTTTTTCTCATCGGCATTTTTCAATAATGTATTCACGTTGGCAATCAAAGCATATCCTTTTTCCCAAATACCGGCAAAATTAGATTTCGAGTAATCGGTCGTGTAATCAAATTGTCCCAAACTATTCAAGTTCTGCATAGTACCATAATTGGCAAATTTATAACGCTGCACTAATACTTCCACAGTACCTGTCAACAGATCTCCTCCATAGAGACTGGAACTACACAATTCGACATACACGCCATTCAACCCTTGACGAAATCCTTCTTCCGAAGTAAACATTTGTTCCTCCGCCACCTGATCCACCGGTTGTACATCCAACCAATCTGTACATCCAGTAAGCGACCACAAAGCGATACCCAAAACTCCGATTTTAATATATTTATCAAACTTCATAATCATCCGATTTTAAAAAGTTACAGATACTGATGCCGATACCATACGTGCAAAAGGATATTCAATACCCCGTTCCTCTTTCACACTTGATATCCGGAACACATCATTCATATTCACCTGCAAACGCAAGGCTGAAAATCCGGCTTTCTCAATCCATTCTTTTGGGAAATCATAACCAGCTGAGAAAGACTCTCCTTTCAGGAAATTAGAACGCTGCACAAAACGCGAAGACATTTGTGTTGTTTCAGTTAGAGAGATTCCTTTGAACCGGGCGTGTTGTCCGGGCTTTTCCCAACGGTCATACAATGCACGCTTATCTTGGTTATATTTCAAGTTATTTTCGGAAATATTTTCCACTTTGGTATACAATGCCTCGTTGAAGACATCACCTCCCAAACTATAGCGTAGATGTGCAGAGAAGGAAAATCCCTTATAATACAGCGTAGTACCAATAACTCCTTCCAAATCAGGTTCTGTATCTCCTACCTGAACCTCATCTTTTGTCTCATATGTATAAGTATATGTACCGTCTTTTTTCAAGAATACTTCTTTACCATTCGCCGGGTCGATTCCCAAAGAACGTACTGCCCATAAGGCTGTAGGACTACCTCCATCGTAATAACGCACCAAGCTTGTATTTTCATTTTGTGCATTAAATTGACTCAAGCTATTGCCAATATTCCGGTATTCAGACTTTTGGTGACGGAAATTCAAACTCAGATTCCAATTGATACCTTCCTCCGGGCGGTAAATTGGTGAATATTTAACTGTAGCACTGTACCCCGTGTTCCATTGCTCACCGATATTTGTGGCTATCGTTTTTGTACCAACTGAGGAGGGCAAACTGATTACTGCCAACAAAGGGTCGGTTCTTTTCTGATAATAGTCGAAGTTTATATTGAAACGATTCCTCAATAAAGCAATATCAGCACCCACATTCATATCTAATGTTTTTTGCCATTTCAAGTCAGGATTACCAAATGCATCTACCAACAAACTTGTTCCAAAGTTATTAGAGCTCCAATTATTAAAAGAATACGTAGTATACGATTGATAAGCATCAAAATTCTGATTACCAGGATTACCGATTGATGCCCTCACTTTCAATAAAGTCATCCATTCGGCATTTTTCAAGAAGTTTTCGTTATGAATATTCCATGCCACCCCTACCGACCACGTTTCGGTATAACGTTTATTACTCCCAAAAACCGAAGCACCATCTAAACGAATATTTGCATCAAACAAATAGCGGTTGTCGAAAGCATACCCCATATTCAAATACCAACTGTTGGAGCGGGTGACCGTTTCCGTGTAATCCGGTTTACCGCCATTCGGAAAACTGGTGGCAAAAGACGGACGGGTAAAATCACCAACAGGAAAGCCCACTGCCTCGAAAGCCTCTGTCTTCAACTCAGACGAACGGAAGTTAGCACCTAATACAGCATTTAATTGATGTACGTCATTAAACAATTTACCATAAGTCACAGTTAACTCCCCGTCATAGATCCAAGTATCGTAATCCGTCGATTTATAACTTCCCCGTTGGGTTCGTGCCACTTCATCGAAAGAAGTATACTCGGGGGACAGAAAATACTCAGCTTTTTCTGATTTTTTCTCCAAACTGATACGCCCCCGCACCATCACTTCTTCCACCGGGCGGTATTCTGCATTAAATTTATTGATAAAACTCGTGCCTTTTTGACGATCATAACTGTTCAAACTTGCATTATACAAGGGATTCTCAACCGTATAGTGCTGTTGATTAACAGTATAATATTCTTCTAAATAACGGGTAACATTACCATTTTCGTCATACTTTTCAAAATAAGGATTTGCTTTTGCATACTCTGAAAAACTTACCGTCGGATTTTCTTTTTTCGTATAATCAAATGACATCTTGTTGAAAAAACGGAATTTCCCTTTTCGATAATTCAAATCAAAATTCATACCGATAACGTCGTTTCCCGAATTCTTCATCACTCCATCTGTTCCATTATAGGTAACACCCAAACCATAACGTACAGCATTGTCACCTCCTTCTGCATAAATATTGTGTTTATGTACCAATGCTACTCGTAACGGCTCACTTAACCAATAAGTATTAACACCTCTTGCCACATTCGCACGATGAAGATTATACAAACTATCCAAAAATAATTGTTCTTGGGCATCATATGTATAATCCGATTTGTAGAAACCAGCTTTCTGTTCAAATTTCAATTTCTCACGTGCATTCATCAAATTATAATCCGACAAATCGGGGATAGACAAAGAAAAATTACCATTGTATGACACTCGGAATGTTCCTGGTTCCGGCTGTTTGGTCTCAATTACAACAACACCGTTTGCAGCTTTCGAACCATACAAAGCCGTGGATGCAGCATCTTTCAATATTGTTACAGATTGCACACGGTCCATATTCAAATTTACCACTGTTTGCAAATCAGTCTCGAAACCATCAAGGATAAACAACGGCTGATTCGGATCGGTATCATATTGTTCTTTCAATCCTACAACACTACTTTTACCACGAATTTCGATATCCGGTAAACGATTAGGGTCAGAACCGTAATCGTTATTCTCCATAATCACGAAAGAAGGATCTAGTGTCTTTAAACTCTGAATCAGGTTTTGCGTTCCAACCATCTTCAACTCTTCTTTCTTGAATGTAGCAGTGGAACCTGTAAAACTCTCTTTTTTACGCTGGAAAATACCTGTCACGACCACCTCATCCATCTCACTCACCTCATCTTCCAGCGTGATGTTAAGTTCTGATTGACCAGCCCATTTCACTTCCTTCGTTTTCATTCCCACAAACGAAAATATCAGAGTAACAGTATCCTGTTTTAGAATATTCATGGAATAATTTCCATCCATATCGGTCGCAGTCCCCACACTCGTCCCTTTAATCATAACTGTCACCCCAGGTAAAACGCCACCTTTTGAATCTTTCACCACTCCTTTAAGAACCACGCTTTCCTTCTTCTCCGGTTCATTATTAACCTTCTTGACAGAGATCAGGATTGTCTGATCTTCAATCTCATATTGTAAAGATGTATTTCGTAAACACAACTTTAACACCTCATCTACCGAGGCTCCATTTACTTTCAAACTCACATTTTTTACCCCCTGTACATCCTGTTTATTATACAAAATATAATACCCAGATTGTGCATGTAACTCTTTTAACACCTGTTCCAAGCTTACATCTTGAACCTCCATCTTAATTTGTTTCTGACTATAAGTCGGCATTGCAAACGCAAACACCGGCAACAACACCATAAGCATAACAAGTTTCATCACTAGCATTTTTTTTCCACGCCATCGCCATGGATGGAGAATTAATTCATCTTTTTTCATACATTTGTTTAGTTTTTACTTAATGCTCGCATCAAATGCCAATCCGAGGCGAGTTTTAAAATTACAACAGTCCGGTAAGTCCTTAAAACTTAGCGGACTTCTTTTATTACAATCTTTTTACCTTCTATCAAATAATCAATATTTTGAGTTTTTTTCAACATATCCAATATCGTAGAAATATTCTCGTATTTCCGAATTACCCCGTAAAATACTTTTTCTTTCAATTCCGGTGTCTCAATAATAATATCCACATCATACCAACGGGCCAATTTATTCATTATCGTGACCATATCTTCCTCGTCAAACATGAAGAGTTTATCTTTCCATCCGATATAATTCTCAACATTTACTTCACGCATAGTTATCTTTCCACTATTTTTATCCATTTCCGCTTGATGTCCCGGCGTCAGCAAAACAGTTTTATCAGATTGATCCAATACTACTCGTACACTACCCGAAACCAAAGTTGTCTGCACTTTAGATTCATCCCCATAAGCCATTACATTAAATGAAGTTCCTAAAACACGCACACACTGTCCTCCCCCATGTACTTCAAAAGGCTTATCGGAATGAGAAACTTCAAAATAAGCCTCTCCCTCAAGATATACCTCTCGTTTTTCCCCGATAAAACTAACCGGATATCGTAAACGGGTATCAGAATTTAACCATACCCGAGAACCGTCGGATAAGATCAGTTGATATTCGCCTCCCCGGGGGATAATAATGGTGTTATATTCCAGTGTAGATGGGTTACCCGAGTGATTTTGTTTATAAGCAAGACGATTGGAATCATTCGTTACTACAGTTCCTTCCAATTGTAATTGCCCTAGATTTTTCCCTAGACCCAATTCCACTTTCCGCCCGTCAGCCATCTCCAGCACGGCACATTCTTTACCAGGAATAATATCTGTAGCTAACGGAGATATTTCTTTCTTCTCCACCATGAATAAAAATACACTTCCGGCAATAAGTGGTATTAATAAAATTGCAGCAATTTGTTTTATACGCCGAATAAGACGAATACGCTTTCCCTGTTTGCTTACCGAAAACATCACTCGTTCTTTCAATGCTTCTAATGAATAATTTTCATACTCTTGCAACCTCCCCGTCAAATAATCCCGCTCTACCAGCCGTTCATAGAATAGTTGATGCTCGTCATTCTCATGGATCCACTCCTCCAACATCTTTTCCTCCTCTTGCTGAATAGTACCATTCAGCCGAGCTGCAATCCATGAGGCTATTTTCAAATTATTATCATCATGCATATCCTGTCATTTTATATTCTGCACAAAGAACGACCACCCTTCTCAAAAAGATGACAAGAATCAGATTTTTTTTGAAAAAAAAATTCAATTAAATAAATCCACCATTCCAAAAAGTACCAAAAGAGTACCCATGCTAAAGCGTTTTTTTAATACAATCATAGCTCTCTGTTTCTGAGTCCGAACCGTATTGATCGATATAGATAACGAATCTGCTATTTCCTGATTACTTAATCCTTCTAATCCTAATCGGAATACTCGTCTACATTCTGGAGGTAATTCGTCAATTGCCCGATAAATTTCCCCAAGCACCTCTTCTTCAATCATTTTCTCATCCAAAGAATCTTCACTTAACTCTTGAATCAACGCCGCTTCATGTTTATGAACAACCTGCTCATGCTTTAATAAATCCAAACATTTATTACGAGCCGTCTGGTAAAGAAAAACCCGAATCGGAAGTAAGGACATAAAATCTTGACGTCTCTCCCACAGGGTTACGAAACTTTCCTGCACAATATCTTCAGAGAAAGTACTATTTTTAAGAATTGAATTACAATAAAAATAAAGAGATTTCCCATATGTATCCAAGAAAAAAGCAAAGGCATACTCATCACCATCCTGTAATCGCCTTACAAGGTAGTCCACATTGTGCCTAAACTTTCTATATCGCATCTCCTTATCCATCAAACACTCAATTTCTAATCATGGATAAAACAAAGATGAGAAAAAAAATCATATAAAAAAAGATTGTTCAAAATGAACACAGACAAAAACAAGACAATAAAACATTATGAATCAAGACTATCCCCATATCATCAATAACAAACGATTTCTCCTAAATATACAATTTAGGCACTAGTGAAATACGTTTAACAAATTAACACGTCGGCTTTCTCTTTATCGGGAGTTTCGGGAAAAGCTTCCTAAAACGTACTAAATAAGTAGTGACGTTACTTCCAGCGACAATAATCGTCACGGCAAAAACAATCATCATGATCCCACACCCCACTTTCACGGTGAAGGGCTCTCCAAAAATCGTCACCCCAAAGAATACCGCTGTCAAGGGTTCCAAAGCCCCTAAAATAGCCGTCGGGGTAGAACCGATATACTGGATGGCTTGAGTGGTGCAAAGAAATGATATAGCAGTCGGGAACACGGCCAAGGCAACTAGATTACCCCACAGATACCACGTATCAACCACACGCAGACTGGCCCCGAAATCGACACGAACCAAAAACAACGACAACCCAAAAACTAAAACATAAAATGTCAGTTTCAGTGTCGCAATTTCCCGCAACAAGGGACGATTTACAGCAACAATATAAATGGCATATGACAAAGCAGAAGCGATAACCAGCATTACTCCTGTCAGACTCAGCACCGAACCATCCTCACCTTTATAAAGTAAAGCAATTCCCCCCAAGGCCAGCATGATACACAAAATCGTTTGTAACGTCAGCTTCTCTTTAAAAAGAAAAGCCATGATCAACGCCACCATGATCGGATAAACGAATAACAAGGTCGACGCAATTCCAGCCGCCATGTAATTATAACTTTGGAACAAGGTAAGAGACGAAAGAGCAACTAATAATCCCATGATAATTAACGGAAATATTTCTTTTCGCTTCAATTTAAAATCTCTTCCCCGTAGCTTAATCATCATCCCCAACACCGGAATAGCAAATAAATATCTGAAAAAAAGAACTGAATCCGGATTCATACCCGCCTCGTACAGGGGAAGAGCAAACAAGGGATTCATCCCATAGGTTGCTGCCGCAATGACCCCTAACACGTATCCTTTAGCTTTTACATTCATAATTGCAAATGATTACATTAAATTGGCGACAAAGATAGAGTTTTGTTCATCATCATGGACTTCCATCTTAACCAAATTATTTTTCTTTCAAAATACGACATTGCAAAGCTTTAAGACAAATATTACCACTTTTAACAAAAAAGCACTATCTTTAGATTCTAAAATCTCAAACCACATACAAAATGAAAAAACTATTTTCCACGATTATCTGTTGTTTAATCTGTTCTACAGCTTTCATGCAAGTGAAACCGGAATGGCAAGATGAGACCATACCTTTTATCGGGAAAGAATATCCCCGGACGGCGTTCATGACCTATAGTGATGTGGATAAAGCCCGGAGCAACGATTTCAACACGTCGTTCGATTATAAATCGCTCAACGGGAAATGGAAATTCAACTGGGTTTCCTCCTACAAAAAACGCCCGGTAAACTTTTATAAAACAGATTTTGACGATTCTGCATGGGACGAGATTGAAGTCCCGGCGAACTGGGAAATAAACGGTTACGGAAATGCACTCTACACGAATCATCCTTACGAATTCTGTCCCCGTAACCCGCAACCGCCTCTTTTGCCGGAAGAAAACCCTGTGGGATCTTATCGGAAATATATCGAGATTCCCGAACAATGGAATGGGAAAGAGATATTCCTGCATATCGGTGCGGTAAAATCAGGATGCTACCTGTACGTGAACGGCACCAAGATTGGGTACAGTGAGGACTCCAAAGATGCCGTAGAATATAACATTACCCGCTACCTAAAACCGGGACGTAACCTCATCGCTTTAGAAGTATATAGATGGTCAACGGGAAGCTACCTGGAATGTCAGGACTTTTGGAGAATCAGCGGAATCGAACGAGACGTTTACTTATTCGCACAATTACCCTTGCATCTTCGGGATTTCTCAATCCGTCAAGATCTGGACAGCACGTACAAGAACGGACTTTTCGGACTAGATTTATTCATGGAAAACACCAATCCCCGGCAACCGGGACAGGTCACCGTGTTCTATCAACTGGAAAACACCTCGGGAACACGAGTGGCAGAAGGGACACAAACCATTAAAATAGATTCTGCAACAACGGTTCATTTCGAGGCGAAAATTCCACAAGTTGCCCCGTGGACGGCAGAAACTCCAAACTTGTACCAATTATTTATCCGGATCGAACAACCGGGGAAAACCACCGAAGTCATTCCTTTCCGGGTTGGTTTCCGAAAACTGGAAATCCGGGGTAACCAATTCCTAGTAAACGGTCGTGCCGTACTGATTAAGGGCATGAATTACCACGAACACGACGAGCACACGGGCCACGTTCTCAGTGAGGCGCACATGCGTAAAGATTTCGAAAACATGAAACGTCACAATATTAACGCCATACGCTGTTGCCATTATCCCCAACAAAGACGCTTTTACGAACTTTGTGATGAATACGGATTTTACGTATGCAATGAAGCGAACATAGAATCCCACGGTATGGGATACGATCTTCGCAAAGGAAGAACGTTAGGAAATAATCCGAACTGGCTGAATGCCCACATGGACCGGACCATGAATATGTACGAAACCGGGAAAAATTATCCCTGTATTACATTCTGGTCCTTAGGAAATGAAGCCGGGAACGGGTATAATTTTTACATGACTTATAACTGGCTAAAATCCAAGGACACAACACGTCCCGTACAGTACGAGAGAGCCCTGCTTGAATGGAACACGGACATCTACTGTCCGCAATACCCGGGTGCAAACACGCTGGAAAAATGGGGTAACACCCAAACAGACCGCCCTTACATTATGTCAGAATACGCCCATGCCATGGGAAACAGCACCGGAAACTTCATGGATCTCTGGGATGCAATCTATCGCTACCCCAATTTACAAGGCGGGTTCATCTGGGATTGGATTGACCAAGGCATCCTTGTGAAAGACGAAACGGGAACCCCGTTCTGGGCTTATGGTGGAGATTTCGGAGAAAACTCCCCGTCAGACGGGAACTTTTTGTGTAACGGAGTGGTTGGTCCGGACCGGGAACCGCATCCCGGTTTAACCGAGATAAAAAAAGCCTACCAGTACGTGTGGTTTCAGCCCGTTGATCTGAGAAAAGGAATCATCCGAGTAGAAAATCGATACGATTTCACGAACTTGAATCAATACACGATCGAGTACACGATACAGGCAAACACGGAAACCGTGCAGTCCGGAACCCTTCCCTCGCAGCATCTCGCCCCCGGGACAAACAAACAACTCACGATTCCACTCAGAAACGTAAAAAATAAACCCGGAACAGAGTATTTCCTAAATCTCTACGTGAAGTCCAAGCAAGCGAATCTCTCCGTCCCTGCCGGCTACATCGTGGCCTCGGAACAATTCAGATTACCGGATTACACCCCAGCACCCGTGTTCCGTCCTACCCCCGAAAAAACGCTGACCATGGAAGAGAACGGACCGGACATTCATATATCCGGCTCGAATATCGACTTCGTATTCAACAAGCAAAAAGGATACGTGACGTCCTACCGGACTAATGGCGTTCAATATATTGCTGAAGATTTCGGATTCCAACCCAACTTCTGGAGGGGTCCCACGGATAACGACTATGGTAACGGGATGCCGAATCGTCAACAAGGCTGGAAACAGGCAAGCAAAAATTTCAAGATTGCCGGAATCAGAACCTCTACTTCCGTAACAAACACGAACCTGACCATCACGTACAGACTTCAGGAAACCAACAGCAAATATCACGTGTCCTACACGTTATACCCATCAGGCATGATCCACGTGGCCTGTCACCTAGAAACTCAACCGGATGCGCCAGAACTTCCCCGAATCGGGGTACGTTTCAGGGTTCCCACGGACGTGAATCAACTGGAGTATTTCGGGCGGGGACCCGAGGAAAACTATTGTGACCGAAACAACGGAACACTTATCGGGTACTACAAAAGCACTGCCGAGCAACAATACGTTCCCTATGTACGCCCACAAGAAAACGGCCACAAAACAGAAACCCGCTGGCTGGCCCTCACGGATAAAAACGGGGAGGGCCTCCTGTTCATTGCCGACTCGAACTTCATGGAGTTTAACGTTTCCCGGAACCGGATAGAAGACTTCGACTCCGAAGAATCCAACCGCCCGTATCAATGGCAAAACTTCACGAAAGACGAATCCCATGACCCGCTCATGGCGAAAAACCGAAAACCCAAACAAACGCATATCAACGACATCTTCCCTCGTAATTTCGTGGAAGTATGCATAGATCACCGCATGATGGGAGTTGCCGGGGACGATAGCTGGGGATCTCAACCTTACCCCAAATACAAGCTCCCAACAAACAAAGATTACCACTGGAGTTTCACCATCCTACCGATCAAAAACAACATGGAGATCAGCGAAAAACTAGGTTATCAATATCTACCCTAGAAGAAAGAGTGTCAAAAGTTCGTAAAGTCCCTAGACATTACGAACTTTTGACACATTCTCCTCACACGATTTTCATGATCTGCAACCAGAAAAATAGACCTCCCAGACGGCTTTTTAATCGATAAATAGCCTCCCTTTTACAAGCTCGCACGTCTTTTTCCGGAAGAGAAAGAATTTCTGCAATTTCCTTGTTATTCTTACCTTGAAAGTATAACCAAAATATCTCCCTGCAATCTTC
>DYVS01000040.1:0-6279 GCA_020743075.1 Butyricimonas virosa
ATAATTCACCCAAACCTTGTCTAGTAACAACAATCTCGTCCCCGGTGCAATAAATCACCGTAGAAGGAATATTATTCCCATATCCTCCGTCTATGACCAAATCAACTAAACGATTATATTTCTCGTGAATCAATTCCGGATCTGTGATATACTCCTCGACTTCTCCTTCTGTAGCTTTCACTGAAGTAGTCAGCAAAGGCCCACCCAGCTCTTCGACAATAGCCTGAACAATAAAATTCTTGGGTATTCGAATACCTATTGTTTTACGTCTATTCATCAAAACATTGGGCAACTTACTGGTAGCCGGCAACACAAAAGTATACGGTCCCGGTAAATATTGTTTCATCAACCGAAACTCTTCATTACTTACTTTTGCATAAGCAGCGATATTTCCCAGATCCTTACAGATCATCGAGAAATTTGCTTTTTCCGCTTTCACACCACGAATAGCCGAAACCCGTTGAACGGCTTTCACGCTATTTATATCGCACCCGATCGCATAAATCGTGTCGGTCGGGTAAATGATAACGCCACCATTACGCAAGAGCTCAACGATCTTTCGAATCTCCCGATCATTGGGATTGTCCTCGAATAAACGTACAAGCATGATCGTAAATTATGAATTCACTTTCTTGTGATCAGCCAGGAAGGTAGCTAAACCAGAATCAGTCAGCGGGTGTTTTAACAAACCTTTGATCGCACTCAACGGGCAGGTTGCAACGTCCGCCCCAGCCTCAATACATTGAATGATATGCTGAGTGTGGCGAATTGAAGCGGCCAATACTTGCGTGTTGAAACCATAGTAAGCATACATATCCACGATCTTTTCCACCAACTCGATTCCATCACTACTGATGTCATCCAAACGTCCCACGAAAGGAGACACGTAAGTAGCACCTGCTTTAGCAGCCAACAAAGCTTGTCCCGGAGAGAACACCAACGTACAATTCGTACGGATTCCCTTGTTGGTAAAATATTTGATAGCTTTAATACCATCAGCAATACAAGGTACTTTTACCACGATATTCGGGTGTAAAGCAGCTAATTCCTCCCCCTCTTTAATCATGCCTTCGTAATCAGTTGCAATTACCTCTGCACTTACATCACCATCCACGATATTGCAAATCTCAACGTAATGTTTTCTACAATTCTCGTCACCTTTGATTCCCTCTTTTGCCATTAAAGACGGGTTGGTGGTTACACCATCCAACACTCCAAGGTCATTTGCCTCGCGAATCTGATCAAGATTTGCCGTATCAATAAAAAATTTCATATTCTATCTGGTTTTATTGTTTAACTTCAATATCACGGGCAAAATTACAAACAATATCTGTAATCCGATCATATTTAGTTTATAAAGTTTACGCTATTAACCCGAAAAGTATCCAAGCAACAAGCAAGGTAAATACCACGTTAAACGCTTGTGCACCCAGAAAAGCATACGTGGAACGACGATTTTCAGAGGTTATCAAGCTCTTGAAATCCGTCTCTAACCCAATAGACATAAATGCTAAAGCAAACCACATTCCCTGAATATTTTTCAAAATCGGTTTAGCATCCGATACGACTTCGGGAGCAACGAAGAATGAAAAAACAAGAGAAGCCGCAACGAATCCCAACACGAATTTCGGGAAACGTAACCAGATTACTTTTAGTGTCGGTTTCTCTTCTGTCACCTCTTTCTTTGAATAAGACCAATAAATACTGATTAAGAAGGCCGCAACTCCCAACAACACGTTCTGCGAGAATTTCACGATCGTGCTCGTCTGCAAGGCCACTTCTCCATATATAGCACCGGTTGCAGCCACGGCCCCGGTCGTATCAATTGTTCCCCCAATCCAAGCCCCTGCCATATCCTCAGGTAATCCCATCAACTTAGCTAAACCGGGCATGATCAAAATCATCGGCACGGCCACGACCAATACTAACGATACCACGTATGATAATTTTGTTTTATCCCCCTTGATAGCTCCAGCAGTAGCAACAGCCGCAGACACACCACAAATGGAAACAGCACTAGAAAGCATCAATGACATTTCTTTATCAATTTTCATTTTACGACATAACCAAAAGCAGAAATTCCACACGGTAAAGACAACGACACAAGATTGTATTAATCCTAATGCCCCGGCTTTCAACAAATCATCAAAGAGTACTGTCGTCCCAAGTAACACCAAACCGATCTTCACGAAAAGTTCAGAAGAAAGTGCCTCCTTCAACCACTTGGGAATAGAAAATATATTACTAATGAAAAGTCCTATCAATAAACTAAATATCACGGTTTCAAATCCCCAATCCTTTAGGAATTTATTTCCACCGACAACCATGGCCAAAAGTGTGAGGAAAAACACGACCGGAAAACTTGCGGCTATCATTTTCAATTTTTTACCCGTTAATAACCCGGCAATCAATGCCATTAAGAACAGAAAACAGAAAACGATCAGAGCATGTCCCACGTTATCCAACGTGAAAACCTTATTCATCAAAGCGTCTGCATCCGGCCAACTGAAAGAAGGCCAATGAGGTTTTAATTGAAATACTACTAAAAGAATGATAAACCACCCCACGATAGTAGAGGTCCAATCTTCGGAAATCTTTAACTTGCTCATCTGGAAATTTATTAATTTGGTGAATAATTTCTGTGCAAAGTTAATACCGGAGATCAAAAAAATAATCCGTATTTTTACTGATTCTGAACTAGTACATTTCCAATAGTCCCTTTATAGAGCCCAAGTAATACTCTTTCCAACCTTCAACGATCTCCTCGAAGACCTCATCTGGGATATTCGTATGTTCTAATTCTACACGAGTCCGGATAGCGTCTTTTTTTAATTTAATGGTCACGATAGAACGTTGTTCCGTCTCTCCGAAAAACCATTCCTGAACAAGCAAATGATTGGGCTTTACCTCCAGATTCACACCACAAATATCCCCCTCCCATAAAGAAAACACGAATCCCTCCTCCGCTTTCATTTCCGCAGGGTATCCACTCCACAGTTCGATTTGAAAAGGATTCGTCAATGCCGTAAAGACTTCCTCCGGATCAGCCGTAATATCAATTGTGTATTTAAAATTCATTTATAATAAAATATAACTTTAGGAACTTTCAGAACCGACAACTCAACGATATGGACCTAATATAAACAAGAAGTGTGATAAAATGACTTTATCACACTTCGCTATTATCTATTTCTTCTTGTATTGTTCATTTAGTTGATTTACCACATCATTGGTAATATCAAATCCCTCTTGCGCGAAAAGCACGTTACCGCCTAACGTCGTACTCAGTATTAATTGGAAACCTTTCGCTTTATTATACTCCGTCAAGAAATTTGTGATTGCATCATACAACTTCCGGTTTATTTCCATTTGCTCGCGTTGAGCGTTCTCGGTCATTTCCTGTTGTAATTTCTGCAAATTTTGCTGTTTGATCATCAAATCCATCTGGGCTTGTTCGGCTCTTTCACGAGTCATAAAACCACCGTTTTCCACTTTATTCCGAAACTCTGCTGCCTCACGATCGAAGTTCTTCACTTTTATGTTCAACTCTGTCCGATTGGCTTCCAATTTCTTTAAAAACGCTTCATTCAATTCTCTCGATTGAGTATAATTGTTAAGCAATGTATCCATGTTAATGTAGACAATTTTTGCATCAGCGCTCACAGTTACAGTACCGCTTTGATTGCTCGTACTTTTACTATTTCCACTGAAATGTAAAATATACAAAACTATCACAGCAATCAACAATAACACATTTAATCCTATCGACAAATTCTTCATAAAATGTAACTTTGTTATTAATAAATCGATTCATTGAAATCTCGGCCCACACGAGGCTTGTTTCGAATACAAAGATAATCTTTCTTCTTTTAGTTATCCGATTTTTCTCTTTTTTCTATATAAAAAATTTTCTTTAACAGGTCTATTTCCTCTATATTAATGACTTTTCCTCTCTCCGCCTGCCGACGCACCCGCATTAATCCTTGTAATGCCGTGATAGACTGAGTTCCAATACCTAACTTTACATCAACCATTCCTTTCATTTCTACCCTACGGGCAAAATCCTCGATCATCATACGCCTATTCATTTCCTGATCCATCGCTTTCATCGGTTTTGATGCGGCATGTATAGCTTGATTTAGATTATTTTGGGCATTCAACAAAAAAGCATTCGATTTGTAATCCCCCGTAAAGAAACGCGGCAAGATTAAAACTTCCGACAGTAAAACAGTATCTCGTACCATAAAAACCCCCAGTAAGAAATCATTTTCTCTTAAACTGTCCGGAATAACAACTTGCATGGGAGCATAGCCTATATGCGAAAAACGCAAGGTATCCCCCACTTGTACACTCAATGAAAATCGCCCTTGTTTATCAACCCCTCGAACCTCTTTCCCCAACCGGAAGATCGCTTCCGGTAGTGGCTGTATACTATCCCGGTCACAAACTACACCCGTGACAAACAACACATTGCCTTTATCTTGGCTCTGCCCTTGCACCCCCAAGCAAAAAAATATAAAAAAGAATAGAAGGCTAAACTCTTTCATTTTCCCGGGCGATTTCACTATTCTGCAAAATGTTCAATAGCAATTCTCTCGCACGGAATAATTGAGCTTTCACGGTTCCTAATGGAATGGCCAGCTCTTGAGCAATTTCTTCATAAGAATACTCTTCAAAATAACGTAATTCTATCAATTTACGGTAACGCCCTTTCAACATGGCAACTTTCTCCCGCATAAATTCAGCTCGCTGCTTACGGATCGTCTCCTCTTCCGGATTCAACACGTCTGCCGGTACACTATTGATATACCCGCGATCATCCGGGTTTATATCATCCTTATCCAAAGAAACAATTTTGGCTTTTTTCTTCCGGATAAAATCAATCGTATTATTAGAGGCAATTTTGAATAACCACGTACTAAACGCAAACTGAGGCGAATAGTAATTCAAACTCGTGAAAGCTTTCTCGAAAGCTTCGAACATTAAATCTTCCGCATCAGTTCTGTTATTCACCATCTTCAGTATCATAAAATATACTGAATCCTTATACCTTTTAAATAACTCGGCATAAGCCTGTTCATCTCCCGTTATTGCCCTCTTCACGACCTTATAATCATAAAGAGCTTTCTCTGACAAGTTGTTTGTTAACTCCATTTCCTCTTGTTAAAAAATGAATATCCATTTTCGTACACTCGATAAACAAAACCGATCGTACTAATAATAAACGAAGTTAGGAATAATTTTTTTTGTTTCAGACAAATAGCGCAAATATTTAACAAAATTACATCCGTTAAAAATACTGTCAACATGACAAGAAACACGTATATTGGATAAAAACCTAAGACAATCAAACAAATAGCTGTCAAATAAAAGAACAAACGCACGATCATATCGCCATCTATCATAATCCTCTCCGTCATTGCCAATCTCATCTTGCTAGCATAATAATATGAAACTTCGTTTATTTCTCCTTTTTTGTCACTCTTATCAATTATCACATACGAGTTCGGATCTTTTGTCATCTTTATTGCCCCAAACCTTGATAATTCTCTAACCATATCATTATCGTATCCTAAATACGATTGTGAATTCTTCGCGAACCCACGGTTTTCTATATAATACGATTTTCGGTAAGCCATGTTACATCCATCCCCAAAAATATATTTTTTATTTTTCACCATGACCATCATTTTTATAAAGCGCAAGAAACGAAACATACGCGAATTTCTCACGTTTTGCTCGGTGAAATCATAATTTGCAAAACCGATGACAGCCGCCGTGTTTTCATCAAAATATGACTCCATGGTCTTCACCCAATACATGGAAGAGGGACGGCAATTAGCCTCTGAAAACAACAATATATCGTGCTTGGCAGCCAATACACCTATATTTATAGCCAATTTTTTAGTAAATCTGAATTTAGTGTCCGGGAATATTCGCGTACACCTCAACTGTGGATAATCTTTCTGTATCTCGGTCAATACATCCTGCGTGTCATCTTCTGAACATTCATCAACCACGATCACCTCAAAATTATCGTATGCTTGCATCAAAAAACTCGGTAAATTCCGTCTTAAACACTCTGCGTTATTGTGGGATGTGATGATAACCGACACCCCTTCATGCTCTTGTTTATCTATCGGTTTTACTTTGCGAGACACGATCACACACCGACGAATAACATGATAGATATAGGTGAGTGTCAACACAAACAGAAGTATTACCCCATACCTAAAAGTTCCCAGTTCTCCCCAAAAGACTCTCAAACTCTCCATATCA
>DYVS01000041.1:0-10662 GCA_020743075.1 Butyricimonas virosa
GAACCGCTAGTTATTCTCCGTATCAATATTTATCAACCTCGGGGGCATTCTACGGATTGGGTTTCAGACCTTCGCATACTACGGATGAGTCTTTGATCCGCTCTTATGAAGAGGGAGATTTACGGAAAAAAGCTTATTTCTTGAAGGATATTCCGGCTAAAAAAGCAGAAAGTATGTGGGAAGAAGATAAACCTTATGAGTACAAGTATTATTATCCGATAAAATATCGTCAAATGTCGAATGTAACCTCTGCGAAACCAAGTGAAAATCTTCTCCATGAGAATTGGCGGAGCGTGGAGGTGATGTTAAATTTGGCGGAGGCCTATACGCGTAAGAATAACGAAGTGACCAGTGATGCCCTTGACTTATTAAATAATCTACGGCGTTGTCGTTTGAACCCGAAGGCATACGTGGAAAAAACGTCTGCGGACTTTCCGAATGCACAGGCTTTGTTGAAATTTATTTGGGAAGAACGACGTCGGGAACTTTGTTTCGAGGAGGCCATGCGTTTTTGGGATTTGCGGAGACAGGGAATGCCGGAGTTGAAACATAAGTGGTATTCAAGTTGGGATAGATACGAAACCTATACCTTGCCGCAAGGAAGTAAAAATTACGTCCTTTCAATTCCTCGGAGTGAACTTGATTATAACAATGGATGTCATGATAATGAGCGTGATTTGATACGGCCCGAGTAGTGATATTAAAAATTTATGAAGTATGAAAAAGATTGCAATATATTTAATAATGATCCTGTTTTTAGGAATTTCTTGTTCCGAGGATGTGAAGGTGAATCCTGAGTTAGCCGGTCCGTTATACGGTTTGACGAAAGGGGAACCGGGTTCTGTGGATGAGTTGATCTATGATACGTGGGAAGAGTGGGGTATGTATTATTTGTATAAATTTGAACCGTATGCTTTTCAGGTAGCGAATTGGAGTGGTTATTTTAATAAATGGTATACTCCTGTAAAAGAAGAAAATAAGGAGGTGATTCGGAAAATTATAAACCATATACAGGGTGGAATATTCGTGGGATTGGATAAAGACTTGGTGCAGGGAAGTTGGTTCGTGCGTACGTTTTTGTGTGATTCGCTTTGTAATGATTACGATTATAATCCGGAAAAGGTGGTGGATATCTACTTGGATAATGGAGATTGCATTATTCTAGCTGGCGTGGGGGATAAAATGAATAATTTTACAGATGAGGACTGGGATAAGTGGAAAGCGGGGTTGTCAAGTTTGTTGATTTCGCGCTTGTATTTGGGAGTAACGGAGCAACCTGATGATTTTTTTAACACGCGTATGAAGGATGCTAATGGTAAGGAAGTGAGGTGGATATTAGCACCTTGGACTGCAGACCCGACAGGCAAATATTCTCCCAATGTTTATACTTTTCGTTCGAATGGTTATGTTCGTTCGAAGTCAAGTTCCTTCCAAAGCGAGACGGTGAATATTGTTGACTACCAGACGGATTTAGCGGATTATATTTCTTTCTTGACGACCACGACAAAAACAGAGTTGGATTATAATTTTGAGGTATTCCCACGGATGTTGGAGAGGGCGGTTGCGTTGATTCCTTATTTACAGCGGGTATTATCGATGGATCTGGAAGCCATGCAAAATGCAAATTGTCCGGAGGATCCGGTAGGGACCGATTATTTTAAGAATCTAAAAAAATAATTTGTCTGTTAATATAGAAGATATGTTGAGAAAGACAATCGTGACATTGGTTTGTGTCGGATGCTGCGTGGCAGCATCCGCACAAACTAGTTTAGAAAGTTTGAAAGAGAAATATGAAGCTAACAAACGAGACATCGAGGTCGTGAAAGAATACGTGGAGGCTTTGGAGAAAGCGAAGAAAGGAAAGGAGGCCGAGCGGGTGACAAAGGAATATATGTCTCGGTGTCCGGTGTTGCAGGTGGAAGATAAAGATACTTATTTGCTGTTAAATAAATATGTGTTCGCTGATCCTTATTCCAATGTTTTCGAGTATGGTATTTATGCCATGAAAAAAATGAAATGGGATCGGGAAGACATTCCCGCAGGGGAAGATAAAGCTACACGTTTGGAAAGACTTTTCAGGAGTTTGGGAAGTGGAGTTAGTGGTGACAATGAGATTGATAAAAGATACGAGGTGTTGATGATGTTGAGTCGGAATTTGAATAAAGAAATTGATAAACAATGTGAACCTTATTTGCAGGATAAACAATATGTTCTGCCATTGTATGATTCATTGAAGCTGGAACGATTGACATACCTTGTAAATAAGGGGCAATTATTGGGACAGGATGCAATGCGTTTAAAATTAGCTGTTAATAAAGCTTTGCATGCGGGGAATTACGCACGGGTAGTTAGAGATCTGGAGGTCGCTGCGAATTTGAATATGACAGATCTTCGAGATAATTATATTGTAGCGATTTTGACGGTACTTTCGGAAAGCACTTTAGATAAGGAATTAATAAATAATATATTGTCATTCGTGTTGAGGTTAAGAGATCGGGAAGAGACTGCAGGTGGTTCGACCAATTATTATAACTTGTTAGGTCGTTTGTACGCTCTTGTGGGAGACAAAGATAATGCTGATAAATATAAAAAGATGGGAGATGCCATAGAAGCGGAGCGAATGGAACGGTACAAGGATTTGTTTGAAGCAACCGGGTCTAATTAATCTGAAAATATGATGAAGAAACAGATAGTTGTAATGTTTGTCGTTTGGTTGTTTACGACTTGCAATTTATTGGATGTGAATGCTCAACAGTTTCGTGACTATGTAGTCATTACCTCGAAGGAGATGCAATCGGACAAGGCGTGGATGAAAGTGGTCGAGGTCTTGTCCAAGAGACATAAAGCAACCGTGTTATATTACGACAAACAGCTGCGAGAATTGTTGGCGGAGTTACGACGTTTAACTCCTCGTTACGTGGCCGTGGTGGAAAAACCGGAAAACCTTAATCGAGAATTCGTCATGGAAGGACATCGTTTGAGCCGGGAAATAGATGATGATATTTATGCGGATTACTTGTGGGGAATTATTACGGGGTATTCGGCGGCGGATGCTATGCGTATGGTGGAAAGCAGTGCTAAGCCTTTTGTAATCCGTACGGCGTTGAACACGACGGCAGAATTGAGTGACGGAAAATATTTTGATCGTTTTGCATTTATGAACGACGGGGGTACACCCGGTGGCTGGGGGGAGAAGACCACTCGTGATGGAGAAGTAAAGAGTGAACAGATCAATAAATGGGAGATTCTCGATAAATGGGTGGAGAAATATAAGGAAATTGATCCTGATTTGCTGGTAACCTCTTCGCATGCAACAGAGAAAAATCTTGAAATGCCGTTTACCGTTGGTAACTTGAAACCACGGGGAGGGCGGTTATATGCCGATTTCATGACTCCTGAGTTCCTAGACGGGACGGCTCATCCTAGAGTTTATTTTGCGGCAGGTAACTGTTTGATTGGAAATATCGATAATGACCCGGAGAGCATGGCTGTTGCTTGGTTGAGCGGAATGGATGCGACCTCCATGATCGGGTATGTTGTTACAACTTGGTATGGCCGGAATGGCTGGGGAGGGCTAAAGTATTGGGTCGCTAATGCCGGGCGATTGACCTTGGCACAGGCCGTTTATTTGAACCAGCAAGATATGTTGAGAACGGAAAACGAGTGGCATCCGAAAATGCTGACCGTAAATTATCCTTTTTCGGAAATAGAGTTCGGACAGAGGGAGATGTTTGAAAAACAATTTGAAACGGTGACGGGCCAGCAACCGACGAAAGATCAGATGGGATTTGTACATGATCGGGATGTTGTTGTTTTGTATGGAGATCCGGCTTGGGATGTAAAAATGCAGAATCCGAAACCGTTAGGTTATAAGGTTGATTTTAAAGTAAAAGGGAAACAATGTTTCGTGACGATTGTGACCAATAAATATTTTGACGGGGGATTGATGAGAGGGGGAAAACTGAAACAAGAACACGTGGCAGATATACCGTTTGCTTATTACTTCCCGAAACGTGTGAATAATCCGCATTTGGCAGAGGGACAAAAATGGGAAGTTGCCGTGGCAGAAGATTTTTTATTGCTGTATAATTGTGATTTCGAGAAAAATAAAAAGTATACAATAGTATTGGATGTAAACTAAAAGGGATTGTAAAATGAAAAAATTCGTATTGTTATTGTTGATTTTAATCACTGGTTTAACCGTATTTTCCCAGGGGATAGAATTCCAAAAGGAACGGTATGCAGAGGTGCTGGAAATGGCGAAAAAACAGAATAAGTTGGTATTTATAGATATCTATACCTCTTGGTGTGGGCCTTGTAAACATATGGCGGACAATGTATTCCCGCAAGCTAAAGTCGGCGAATATTATAACACTCATTTTTTGAATCTGCAATTGGATGCAGAGAAGAGTGAAGACGGGAAAATGGTTGCGAAAACATTTGGAGTATCTGCTTATCCCACGTTCCTTTTTGTTAACGGGGAAGGGGAATTAGTTTATCGTTTCTTGGGTGGTAAAACCGTGGATATGTTTGTCAAGGAAGGTGAAAAAGCCGTGAATGCTTTTGCGGCGCAGCCGGAATTGAAGAAATACATGAAGAAGTATGAGGAAGGAAACAGAGATAAAGAATTCTTGAATCAGTATTTTATCTTGAAAGATAGATCTGGTTTGGATTGTAGTGATGTGTTGCTTGATTATTTTGCTTTGGTAGATGATAGTCAGTTGTTGGATTCGGTAAATGTTTCACGTATTGGCAAAATTACGGTCTTCGACAAAAAGCTAGCCAACCGATTTGTAGATGCGGCTTGTGTGGAGGCTACTAATCCGGTGAAGGATAAAAAGCATTCTACTGCCGTGAATAAAGCAATTTGTACGTTTTTGAGTGCTTGCGTTCAAAAGACGGCACAAGCTGATCAAGAAGAGAATTTCGAGGAAGTGTTGGCTTTGAAAGATCGTTTATTTAAAGCGACAGGAGCTAAAAATAGTGCTACAGCGGCTTCATTAGGAGGAGGAAATATTTATATCCCTTCAGAATTACTGCGTTTAAACTACTATTCGGCTAAAAAGAAGTTGGATAAGTTTAATCATCTTTTTATTAATTATATAGCAGAGCTTCAAAAAAAATACGAGGGAAGTCGAGAAGAGAAAATAGCTATGCTTAAGGCTATGGAAGCCAAATTGAAAGAAGCCAAAGAGAGTGGAAATGATGCGGAGTATGAAGCGGCAAGAAGGCTAAATGCGATGATGTCGGCTTTTTCAAGTATCGATGATTACTATACCTCAACGAGTATGGTGGAGAACGTGGAACGTTACGAGGAGATATATACAGGAGAGAAAAATGCGGCATACAAGAATCGGGTTGCCGGTTGGTACGTGTTTTTACATCAGTTGAGCCCTTCTGCGAAGACGGCGGCATACGTGGCCGATAAGTTATTAGCCTTGGACAAAAAGGAACAAGCGAAAGAAGTTTTGACCTTGGGATTAAAAGATGGAAGTTCTGCAGCGGGGGTCGAAGAGAGTGACGTGAAAGCTTGTCAGGCAAAATTGGATGAATTAAAATAATAGCATATTTGTAAATAGGATTGATTATGAAAAAGATTGGATTTATAGTACAATTTTTATGTTTGGCCTTGTTCTCGTTCGGGCAGTCGGCCGGAGACGGGATTCGTTTTATTGAAGGAGAGAAATGGGAAAATGTTTTGAAAATGGCTCAAGAGCAGGACAAATATATCTTCATGGATTGCTATACCTCTTGGTGTGGCCCGTGCAAGGCTTTAGCCAAAGATATTTTTACTCGTAAAGACGTGGGAGATTTTTTTAATGCGAATTTCATCAACGTGAAATACGATATGGAAAAGGGAGTGGGGAAAGATCTGTATAAACAATATAAATCCAATATCATAGGTTTCCCGACACTCTTGTTAATTAACAAAGAAGGGAAAGTTATGCATCAGATGGCGGGATTCCAAGAGGCAGATGTATTGATTGCCGGGATGAAAGCGGGTAAGGAAGGTAAAAGTTTGTTTGCTTGTCGTGATAGGTACGAGGCAGGAGAGCGGGACTTGGCTTTTCTGAAAGAGTATGTTGCTGCGTTGGAAGGAGCCTTCCTGAAAGATGACATCGAGAAAGTCGTACTTGATTACATGAATACGATACCCGTGGAAAAATTGCAGGAAAAAGAAATCTGGGATTTCGTGGGTTCTTTTATCAAGGACCCTTATTCTCCGCAATTTGACTACGTGATTTTCAATATAGATCGTTTGGCTCATAAAGTAAAATTTGATCGCTATAACGTGGAGAGACAATTAAGCTGGGCGCTGGAAAAAGCAGTAGACCGTGTAGTTGAGATTAAATTTGACGAGAATGGGGTACCCTTGCGTCTGGTTGCCGAGCAAGGAAAAATAGATACCTTGTTACGCTTGATTGATCGCGGAAATTTGAAACGTGCAGAAACGTATCGTGCCAAAATAAAGGTTTATGAATTGGAATTGGCTCAAAAGTGGAATGAAGTATACGAAAGCCAGATGATGTATCGTGACATCAAGGCTTTGGGTTATTCTGATCGTGATTTGGATGAAACGGCTCGATACCTTGCTGCATATTGTCAAGATAAGGACATCATAGGGAAGTACTTGGTTTTAATCGAAGGATTGCAAAAAGAAGAAGATAAGGGGACAGCCAAACTAAGATCTAATTATTACGGAACTCTTTCTGTTTTGTATGCTAAACTTGGCAATAATGCAAAGGCGAAAGAATTCAAAAAGATGGACGAGAAAATTAGAGCCGAGAAAGCTAAAGAATTCGAGTCATTTTTGAAAAAATCAGAATAAATATAAACGATACTTGATTTAAAAATATTAAAATAATTCTGGAAGTATGAGGAAAATTGTCAGTGGATTATTAATAGGCCTGTTGTTCATGGGTTGTGCCAAACAAGAGACAACTTATACCATTCAAGGAGAGTGGGAAGGTGGAGATGGAAAAGTAGTCTATTTAAAAAAAGACTTGGGAGACAAGAAATATGAGATATTGGATTCCGCTATCGTGGCAAACGGTAGTTTTAAAATGCAAAAGCCGCTTGGAGACGTGGATGAGCGAATTTTGGAAATAAATGGTAGTACAAATATCGTTATTTTGGACTCTATTCCAATTCATGTGAAATGCGAAACCGTGAAAAAAATGAATAGGGGGAAAGAGGTTGAGAGTGTTAAAACAGAAATATCAGGAAGTGTGGAGCAGGATATTTTTAAAACGATGCTATTAACGCAGCGGGATGAAATGTTGGTTATGTTGGGATTTTCTTTCATGGGTAAAGCGGGGGAAGGAAATGCCGCTATACAGGATTCTTTGGGACAGATGTATCTTGCTGTAAAGGCAAAAACTGTACGAACAATTGATAGTTTGGTTACGAATTATCCCGATTGCCATGCGACGGCATTAATTATTGATAAATTCGTTATTAAGAATAGAGGTTTGGCGGAAATTGAAAAAATGTATGAAAGTTTAACTCCCCGTATCAAAAATGCTTATTTAGGACGTAAACTAAAGACCTCAATTGATAACCTCAAAAAGACCTCAATTGGTAGTGTCGCTCCGGATTTCACCTTGACAGCTCCGGATGGAAAGAACGTTTCTTTATCCGATTATCGGGGAAAAATTGTTTTGCTTGATTTTTGGGCATCTTGGTGTGGTCCTTGCTTGCGTGAAGTTCCTAATGTAAAGAAAGTATATGACAAATTCCATGGCAAAGGATTTGAAATACTGAGCGTGTCATTGGATGATAAAAAGGATGATTGGATAAGTGCGATTGAAAGGAATGATTTGGATTGGGGACATGTCTCTTCTTTAAAGGGGTGGGATTGCCCTGTGGCAAAATTGTATAACGTGAGCGGGGTGCCGGCCATGTTACTGGTAGACAAAGAGGGGAAAATTGTCGCTACTAAATTGCGGGGAGATCTGTTAATGGAAAAAGTTGCAGAACAATTTGAAGAATAACGATTGGTAGAAATAATGAGAAGAATATTTTTTACAATAGTCATTTTGCTTTTCTCGTGGAACGTGTTTTCGCAAGGAATTCAGTTCGAGACCAGTAGCTGGAAAGAAGTTTTACAGAAAGCCAAACAGGAGAATAAGCTGATCTTTGTAGACCTGTACACGACGTGGTGCGGGCCTTGCAAGAAAATGGCCGCGGAGACTTTCCCGCAACAGGTTGTTGGGGATTATTTTAACAAGAATTTCGTCAATTACAAGATTGATGCGGAGAAAGGTGAAGGACCGGAACTAGCGGGTAAATACGAGGTTTCGGCTTACCCGACGCTGGTTTTCGTGAATGCAGCAGGCGAGTTGGTGTATAAGTTTATGGGGGTCCGTACGGCCGATAAACTTATCGCTGAAGGAGAGAAAGCCGTGCGTTTGTATGCGTTGGCTCCCCGTATTGCAGCAATGGAAAAAGAATACGAACAAGGAAAACGGGGAAAAGTATTCCTGGGAGAGTATTATGCTTTATTGAAAGAGTCTGGGGCAGGTGGTGGTATTGTCCTGAATGAATACTTGAAATGTCTCTCTGATGAGGAATTGTTGTTGGAGGAGAACGTGAGTAATATGGGCAATATTTCTATTTTTGATCCAGTTCTTTTTGATCGTTTGGTTAAGAGCATCAAGAAAGTCAAGGGTGAAAACGAGAAGTTGGGTAACCGCTTGAATACATCCGTGATGAAAAGCTTGAGTGCTTGTTTTGCCACTTGCGTGAAAGAGAAAGATGAAAAGGCGTTGGAAGGAATTCTTGAGGTGAAGGCTGGTTTGGGAAATTTGGAAAACGGGATGTCGGCCATGATGGGTGGCGGTAAATCTTATCTTCCGGCAGAGCAGTTGCGTTTGGATTTCTATTCGAACAATCGTTTGGACGATAAATTCAAAACGTTGATGAACAAGTACATGATTGACCAACAGAAGGAGAATAGCATCGATTTGTTGAGAAAAACGGAAGAGATAACGGCGAAGCATTTCAAAATGCTGATCGATTCGGCCAAAATGAAAAATGATTCAGCGGCGATCGTGAGTATAAAGAAAACGATGGGCATGGCGAGCCTGTTTGGAGGGGTGAAGTATAAACTATTGTCCTCTTTCGTGATCAGTGCTACCCGTCATTATTGGAAGATTACCGATCAGCAAAATGTAGGAGAGAAAAGGAAATGTATTGATTGGATAAACTATGCTTATCAGTTGGATCGCACGCCGGCTACAGTTTGGGGGTGTGCGGATTTCTTGGAAGGGATCGGGGAGAAGCAGGAGGCTAAAAAGCTCTTGAATGACGTGTTGGAAGTTATTAAGAATAACCCGGTAAGTGATGTCGATCCGGAGGATGTTCAATCTGTGAAGGAGCGCATTGAAAAAATGTAACGTGTGTTTTAGTTGAGATAAACTGTTTTGGGTATAAAACAGAACTGCCCTTAAAAAGTGAACAAAAAACTTTTAGGGGCAGTTTGTTTTTGAACCAATTTTAGGGTTGGATGAGAATAACGTAATTATGGCAAGAGAATTGAAGGGTGAGGAGTTGAGAACGAAATAGTCAAAATTACTTTGTTAATGCTGATATAGGTTTACTTGGGTTTAGGGTGAACTTTTTTTAAAGTAACACACGGTGTTTACCCGTTGAATACAGGGTGTACTTAGGGATTAAAGACGTATCAATTTCGAATCAACTTCGGTACAAAGACGTTCACGAGCGTGTTTGCACCGAAGTTGATAGGCTTTTGATCTATGATTATCTGGTGATTACCTTAAGTGTTCATTTCCTCTTCATTTGATAGTGAGTGGTAATACATATTGTCGTTATGCTTGATTGTTTTATCGGGCATGATTTGTTTGTTGTGGAAAATATTTTTTTGGTATTTTTGCCTGAAAATAAAGAAATGAGTGAAGTATTATTAGAAACAGAACGATTGATTCTAAGAAAGTTAGAACAGGATGATCTTGACGAGGTGTGTAAATTGTTACAGGATCCCGTGGTGATGTATGCTTACGAGGGAGCCTTTAGTGATCAGGAAGTTCAGGCATGGTTGGATAAGATGTTCCGGCGGTACGAGAATGATGGTTTCGCCCTGTGGGCGGTCATTGAGAAGAGTAGTGGCGAGCTTATCGGGCAATGTGGTATCACGTGCCAGGAATATAACGGGGGCTGGGTTCCGGAAGTCGGTTATTTGTTTAGAAAAGAATTTTGGCATAAGGGATTTGCCACTGAGGCAGCCATTGCTTGTAAAGAGTATGCATTTCAAGTGCTGAATTTTGGCGAGGTTTATTCCATTATTCGAGATACGAACGTGGCATCTCAGAACGTGGCCCGGCGGAACGGGATGATGGAGGTTGATACTCTTGTTAAGCATTATAGAGGTGTCGAGATGCCGCATATCGTTTTTAGGGTATCGAGAAGAGATGTTTAAAAAGAATGATAGGAAATTTTGTATAAAATAAAAGGAGCTAGTGATGACTAACTCCTTCATGTTCCGTGTACTCGAGGCGGGACTTGAACCCGCACAGCCGCAATGGCCACGGGATTTTAAGTCCCGCGTGTCTACCGATTCCACCACTCGAGCAACTTGGAGCGAAAAACGGGACTCGAACCCGCGACCCTAACCTTGGCAAGGTTATGCTCTACCAACTGAGC
>DYVS01000042.1:0-5086 GCA_020743075.1 Butyricimonas virosa
TATCGGGTTGGAGATTTGATTGATTCATGGCAAGCAAATCAGTATTTTCTTTTTAAAATATATAATATGAGTGATGTGCCTGGTGTGATTATGACAAGACCTGGGGGATTTTATTTGATTCCAGAGCATTCTTGTAAGGAAATTATAGTTAATGATACAATTAGTTCAAGTATATCTTATAGGATAGAAATGCCAATGTCTCAGAATATGCCGTCAGTTAAACGATTTCGGGCCAAGAAGATTGTACATCATGGGTTGAGATTGAAGGAAGGAATTCGAGATATTGATTCCCTGTATTTTCAAGATAATAGTGCTGATATTATTGTTGATAATGTTGATGAAAGATGTAAGATTATAGAGATTAAAACTTGGCTTCAGGATATGTTTGAAAAGTATAATGTGAATATTCCTTTTTTGTGCGAAAGAAAAAAGAATCGTAATCAATGGTTGGTAGGATTCAACACGAAGTTCTATGGTTTCCCGGTTCAGTGTGCCTATTATAAAGAGGCGGGAACAGGTGATAAGCGGGTGGAGTGGACCATAGATATAACTCGTCAAGGGAAGTATGAACTTTTTTTTCATAATGTGGATGATACTAGGCATGAAAAAAGTTTAGATGATAAGACATTGTATTTTTCTGTTTGCAATGGAGAAAATACATTCGATTTGAAAATTGATGTTGATAGCGAGAGCGATGAATGGGTTTCGTTGGGAAGATACGATGTATTTGATTGTATTAAAATTATTCAGTACGATAAACAAGAACTTCTTTCTATATTTTCTTTTAAAGGGCTTAATAAGGTTTTTGTAGATGCTATAAAAATGAAAGAGATTCGGGAATGATGAAATTGTGATAAGTTTAGTTGGTAAAGTAGATTCTTGGGAAGTAGTTATTGCAGGGATGATTCCAATCAATAACCATTGCTGTATCAATTTTTTTTCTAATTGCATGCTTGAGAATAATGATGCAAGACTATATGATGAGCGAGTTTCTTTAAGTCCTTATACCTCTGTGTGTACGATAAATGAGAGCGATGCAGTTCTTGATGGTCAAGGCAAGATATCGTTTTATATAAGATGTTCATTATCATTAACGGTTTTACAATCAGGACATGTTTATAATGTTCGTTGGGAAATGCGTATTGCGGGAGCACGATTGAATAGAGAAGGTGAATTTCGTGCTTATTATAGTAAAGAATATTATGACGATTAGTTTGATAAACAAATGAGTTAAGCAAATATGAGAAAATAATTTAAATTTTTTGTCATCCTTTTTCGATTTAATCTGTTTTAATAGTAGATTAAAAAACGATCCTTTTTTTATATTCCTTTTTTGCCTTCATTTCGGTCTGTTTTTTTCTTTTGTAATAAATCTACCTCTCACTTAATATGCTTGTATGTAGATATTTAATGTAATATTGATTCTAGAATTATACTATTCAATTATTTGTATCATTAATTGATCGTTAAAAAATATAGAAGAGGGGAGGTTGTTCGTTCTATTTTGGCTTATTTGAAGGTAAATATGACGGATGATCAGAGAAAGGAGTTGGGTGAGTGGCTTGGCTCGGATGAGAGGAATCAAAAATTATTTGAACGGTTACAAAATGTTGATTACGTGGAGGGAGGATTACGGGAATTTCAAAAGTATGATTCTGTCGAAGATTGGAAAAAACTTCAAGCTAAATTACAGGTCTCTCGTCGAAAAATTGGTCATTGGATGCGGGTGTGTGTGGCTTCCGTGACGATTTTGTTTTGTGTGGGAATGGCATGGTATTTTGTAGGAAGTGATATGAATAATGAGAATGTTACTTCTTCCGTTATTGAATATGGGCATTCGAAAGCGATGTTATTTTTGGCTACGGGAGAGGTGATCGAGTTAGAATCAACTCTGGATACGGTACATACTAGGATTGAGGGAGAAAATTTTGTGAATGATGGCAAGAGGTTGGTGTATTCGGACACCACCCGGGTAAAAGAGGTGGAATGGCACACCTTGCAGGTACCGCGAGGCGGTGAATTTGTGTTGTGTTTGGCTGACGGAACTGTGGTCACTTTGAATGCGGATTCAAAAATTCATTATCCGGATCGTTTTACAGGGGATGAACGTCAGGTTTCTTTAGAAGGAGAAGCATTTTTTGAAGTGGCGAAAGATAGTTTGAAACCTTTTGTCGTGAAAACAAACGATATTGATGTTCGGGTGTTGGGAACCGCTTTTAATTTGAAAGCATACCCGGATGAACATCAACAAACCACGTTGGTACGTGGTGCTGTGGAAGTGTTATTGAATAAGCAGCAAGTGATACTACAACCCGGTGAGCAAGCAACGTGTATTGATCAAGAGTTAAGAGTTGAACGGGTAGATATAAGACCTTATATAGCTTGGAAAAATGAACGGTTTGTTTTCGAAAATGAACCTTTAGAAGCTGTGTTGAAAAAATTGGAACGTTGGTACAATATAACAGTTTTCATCCAGAATCCGAGTTTGAAACAGTTGCGGTTTACAGGTAATCTGCCTAAATATGAAAATATTAATAATGTGTTGAACATATTGGCGCTAACAACAAATATTAAATTTGAATTGAATGACTGCACTTTAGTCGTACAGCTGGAGTGAATGAAAAACGGGAACTTGCGCTAACAACTTCCCGTGTAAGATAACTGCCATTGGGGAATGGCAAATTATTAATAATTAAAACAGTACAAATCTATGGAAAAAAATCGAGATTTTGACATAGGATGGGGATCTAATGTCATTATGAAAATGTTTCGAATTATGAAAGTCTTTATTTGTATTTTGATTCTGGGTTTATCAACCGTTTCTGCAAGCACGTTCTCGCAGGTGCGAGTTAGTATTGACATGAAAAATGCAACTCTTAAAGAGGTGCTTAAAGAAATCACCAAAATTACAGGGTATGAATTCGTGTATAGTAACAATGAATTGGAGAATGTGGGAAAGATTTCTTTGAACGTGAAAAATAAAGATTTGCAGGAGGTATTGGCGGAGTGTTTAAAAGGATCTCAACTTTGGTATGTCATTGAGGATCAGATTGTGGTGATTTCTCCGAAGCTAAAGGAACTCTCTCAAGTAAAAAAAGAGAATCATTCGACCGTGGTCAGTGGGAAGGTGATTGATAAAGATAAAAGGCCTATTCCGGGAGTGACTATTTTGATAAAAGGAACGACGACTGGAGTTGTTACTAATATTGATGGGGTGTTCTTTATTTTGGTTCCAGATACGACGGCGCATGTGGAGTTCGTTTTTTCATTTGTAGGGATGAAATCCAAGGCAATCGCTTATAAAGATCGTCCGAAAAAGGGAGATTGGGTGATTACTATGGAGGAAGATTTGTTGGAGATGGACGAGGTGGTGGTTACTGGTTATCAAAATTTGAAAAAGTCGCAGATTGCAGGGTCTGTGAGTGTTGTTGATGCAGCAAAGGTAAGATTAGGAGGTGTACCTAGTATTGAAAATATGTTACAGGGACAGATTACGGGTATGAATGTGATTATTAATTCTGGAGATCCTGGAGCTTCTGCCAAGATTCGAATTCGTGGCACTTCATCTATTTTGGGTAATCGAGCCCCGTTATGGGTGTTAGATGGAATTATTTTGACCGAGGATGACATGGGCGAGATTAATATGACGGATTTGAATGGTGATGATGCCGCTTATCTTGTAGGGAATGCTATATCTGGAATTAATCCGAATGATATTGATAAGATCACGGTGCTAAAGGATGCTTCGGCTACAGCAATCTATGGGGTACAGGCTGCTAACGGAGTTATCGTTATTACGACCAAACAAGGGCAAACAGGTCCGCCAAAGATTTCTTATTCGGGGAGTTATGCGATTAATCAGCGTATGGCCTATAGTGATTTAGAGAGGATGAACGCCACGGAACGTTTACAACTTTCGAAAGAGATTATAGAAGATAACTCATATTACTATTCTATGCCTGTAAATTATGGTTATGAAGGACTTTATATAGATTGGTTGGCTCGTAAAATCACGTATGAAGAATTTGCAGAAGGTGTACAAAAGTTGGCTGATATGAATACTGACTGGTATGATATTTTGTTCCGCAATTCGTTTACTCATACTCATGCGCTTAGTTTGAGTGGGGGAAATGAGGGAACTCGTTATTATACTTCTGTTGGATATGATGATACACAGAGTACGGCAATAAAAAATTATAGTCGTCGTTTTACAATGTCTGCTAAGCTCAATTCTTGGTTGCTAAAAGAGAAGCTTTATCTAAGTTTTCAGGCTAATGTTTCTACCAAGAATACGCTCGGTTTTCATTCTTCGGTGAATCCGAATACTTATGCTTACAATACGTCTCGGGCAATACCTTGTTATAATGAAGATGGATCATTATATTTTTACGATACGTATAATCGTTATTATCGGGATTGGGGAAATTATATCTATTATAATATTCTTAACGAGATGGGTGAAACTGGGCAATCCGGACGAGTGAATTCAATATCTTCCCAGATGAATCTGGAATGGAATATCTGGGGCGGGTTGAAATATAAATTGCATTTATCTTACCAGAATAGTCATTCTATGAAGAAAAGTTGGGCAACGGATAATTCTTATTACGTGACTAATGAGCGAGGTTATAATTTGGATTTTTATGAAACATACGTGCCTGCGGAGGGAGACAAAACAAAGGCCGAAATCAAGGATGGTTCAAAAATACCGACAGGAGGAATTTATGATAAGAATACATCTCAGTCAGATACTTATACAGTGCAAAATACGTTGGAGTTTAATTACGTGATAAAAGAAGATCATTTGATAAATTTGATGGCAGTATCTGAGATTCGCCAAATAAAAACAGATGGTTTGTCTGGTACATATTATGGTTGGTTACCAGATCGTGGCGAGACATTTAATCCTGCTATAACGACGGCATATGTATCGTTACTTACCGGAGGAACTCTTAATCCAGTATTGACAAAATCGACGAAGAACTATGTATCTTGGATTTTCACCGGATCGTATTCATATAAAGATAAATTCGTGTTGAATGTGAACTTACGTATGGATGGCTCCAATCAATTTGGTTCCAATCCC
>DYVS01000043.1:0-3428 GCA_020743075.1 Butyricimonas virosa
AAGGGGTCAAGCAATGGAGTAACCACGAACACGAAAGGAGAATTTTCTATCAAATTACAGGAAAAGGACACCCTTATTTTCTCTTTTATCGGAATGGAATCCGTCACGTTACCCTATATCGGACAAAAAACGGTCACGATCACGCTCAAATCAAGCAAAAAAGAGCTGGAAGAAGTGGTTGTTACAGGTTACCAAGTGATCGAAAAACGTAAACTGACTTCTGCCGTGGTGAGCGTGAAAGGTTCAGACGTGCTGGACCCGATCAACACATCCATAGACCAGATGTTGCAGGGGAAAATACCGGGATTACAGGCCATCAACCAGTCGGGGACACCAGGAGTAGCCCCCAAAATCAGAATTAGAGGCTCATCCTCTATCTCGGGAAGCCGAGAACCCGTGTGGGTGGTTGACGGCGTGATCCTTTCCGACCCAATACCACTTACCCCGGAAGAGATCAATAGCATGGATAATGTCAACCTGATCGGAAACGCAATTTCCTTTCTGAACCCGGAAGACATTGACCGGATCGACATCTTAAAAGATGCCTCTGCCACGGCTCTTTACGGGGTACGTGCCGCCAACGGGGTGATCGTGATCACCACCAAAAGAGGCCAATCCGGCCCGCCAAGGGTAAACTTCTCGACAAACCTTTCCGTCGTTGCCCGCCCTAACTATTCCATCATGAAACAAATGAATTCGAAAGACCGCATCGAGGTCTCTGAAGAAATGCAGGAGAAAGCATTACATTTCAACAAATATGACCCGTCTGAAATCGGTTACGAAGGAGCGTTAAGGGACCTATGGGAGCGTCGCATCACCTATCAAGAATTCAATCAACAAGTAAAAAAACTAAAGGAAATGAACACGGATTGGTACGATCTACTGTTCCACACCTCGTTCACGCAAAGTTATAACCTATCCGTTTCCGGGGGAAGCGATCGGGTGAATTATTACATATCAGCCGGGTACAACGATCAGAAAGGTGTGGCAAAACCGGAAAAATACACTCGCTACAACGCCTTGGCAAAAGTGGATGTCAATTTATATCCCAATCTAAAAATAGGGGCAGACATTTCTTCCGCCCGGGTGAAAAGCAAGCGTACGCATAGTTCTGTCGATTTATACCAATACGCATACGAAACTTCCCGGGCTATTCCCGCCTACAACGAGGACGGAAGTGACTATTTTTACACCACGAAAGAAGGGTTGAAAAACACGGCAAAGGATTATTACTCGCCGGATATTAAATTCAATATATTTCACGAACTGGATCATTCCGGTTACGAGAGTACGACCAGCAACACGTCCATGAATTTCCACCTGGACTGGAAACTGTTCTCCATGTTCAACTGGCACACCCAATTCAACCTGACCACTACTCACACAAATGAACAGGAATGGGTGGACGAACAATCCACGTTCGCACAATCCAAACGGTTGCTCGCATACGGTGTCAAAGAACCCGATGCGAAATTAGCCTCCAATTATTACACGGACACGGAACTTCCCATGGGCGGGATCTTGAATGAAAAAGATTACCGGGGACAATCCTACCAGTTAACAAGTTCCCTCAGTTACTTCCAAACATTCCAAAAACATGAAATTAATGCCATTGCCGGAATAGAAATCAACTCTAGGAAAATGGACGGTAAAACGGAAACAAATTACGGATATCTTCGGGAACGGGGACATAAATTCGCCAAGATCGTTCTAGAAAACTACAGCAAGTACAGGAATATCGTAGCCGAAAACTATCCGGCTATCACGGACACCAAAGACAACAAAGTATCTTTTTACGGGGCCTTCACCTACACGTTCGACAATAGGTACAGTTTCAATTTCAACATCCGGGCTGACGGTTCAAATCAATTCGGGAAAGATATTTCCACCCGTTTTCTACCGATATGGTCCATCTCCGGGAGATGGAACGCCCACGAAGAACTATTCCTTCAAAACGTAAAATGGCTAGAAGTTCTGGCCGTGCGGGGCTCTTTCGGTATACAAGGAAATGTCAACGAGGAGCAAGTTCCCGACATGATCCTGACCATGGGAGGTATGGACAATATCTCGGAGGAGTATTCATCCACGCTATACAAGGTTCCCAATGACCATTTAAAATGGGAAAAGACACAATCCTACAACTTGGGAATCAATCTAGTTGTCTTGAGAGGATTACTTGATGTTACCCTAGAAGGATATAAAAAGACAGGAAAGAATATGATCGTGACCAAGGAAATCACCTCCACGAACGGAGCATCCCGGGTGGCCATCAACCGAGGTTCTCTCCGGAATAAAGGTTGGGAATTATCCGTCGGACTTAAACCTTTAAATCGCAAAGACTACGGAATAAGCCTATCCTTTAATACATCCAAGGTGTACAATAAAGTTACCAACGCTGATAAGGAGCAAAATACTTCTTATACAAATTACGTCAATGGAAGCGTGATTACCAACGGCAAACCGGTAAACACGTTCTACTCCTACCAATTTGATAAATTGGATGCAAATGGTTATCCGACATTCAAAAACTACAACGAACAATATCTGGAAGACGGGGATGGTCATAAAAAAGGTGATTTCATTATCAGCTCTTACGAAGAGGCATACGCTCGGGCTTTCGTCGCTATGGGAAGCCGGGAACCGGACTTAAGCGGTGGTCTTTCTGCCGACTTCCGGTATAAACGTTTCTCTCTAAGCTCCACATTCGCCTTTAACCTAGGCCATAAGGTTCGACTAAATAATCTCTACGTGGCAAATCAAACACTTCCCTATCCTCAGCAAAATATGAGTACAGAATACGTGAACAGATGGCGTAAACCCGGAGATGAAAATCGAACGAATATACCCCGTTTAAGTGATGACGCCTTGAGAATAGGAGAATGGAATGATGCCTACTCAAAGGTATATCCGCAGGATTTAAAATACCCTATCGCGGCATCTTTATGGGAAATGTATAATTATTCGGATTTACGAACAGTATCCAGTAGTTTCTTACGCTGCACGAACCTCTCCTTGAATTACAGATTCCCGGAAGAATGGTGCAAAAGGCTCTTTCTAAATTCATTGAATCTCGGATTCTCTGTTTCCAACCTTTTTGTTATCAAAGATAAAGCCCTCAAAGGACGAGACCCGGAACAAATCAGCCTTGGGGCACGTTCCATTCCACCACAACAAACTTATTCCATGCGGTTATCACTTAATTTTTAATCCCTGAAGTCATGAAAAATATATATTTTATACTCGCAATTCTGGTTCTGTTGACACAAGGATGTAATGACTTCCTTGAACCTAAATCACAGGACAAAGTCGTTCCTAAAACGGTCTCCCAACTACGGGAACTCTTACTCGGAGAGATTATCCAAAACAAAAAAGACTACACCGAATATTTGTCCATCATGACAGATGATTTCGCAGATCAAGACGGGAAC
>DYVS01000044.1:0-7810 GCA_020743075.1 Butyricimonas virosa
AATAAACGAAGTGATTAGAATCTAAAATCAAAAAGCACCTTTTTGTTTCTATTTTCATCAAAAAGCTTTATTTTTGCTTCCAAATTTAAAACATAAATCACTAATTAAGTAAAAAAATAAGTTTGCCATGGCAATACAGAAAATTGATGACATCTACGAGTTATTGAAGGGGAATACCCAAAAAAAGCGTTTGGTTGTAGCTTATGCTAACGACAGTCACTCTATTGAAGCTGTGAATAAAGCAGTTGAAATGGGTATTGTTGAAGCGACCTTGTGTGGTGACGAAAACGAGATTAAGAAAGTGTGCGCAGAGCATGGTTTTGATATCTCTCGTTTTAAAATTGTACATGAGCCGGTGGATACGAAAGCAGCCGCCAAAGCTGTACAAATGGTACGTGACAAGGAAGCTGACTTTATCATGAAAGGTTTGGTTAGTACCGACAAATATATGCGTGCTATCTTGAACAAGGATTGCGGTTTATTGCCCCCGAAGGCTACATTGTCTCATGTTGTTGTGATGGAGTGTCCGAATTACCACAAGTTGTTGGTGTTCAGTGATGCTGCTATTATTCCGGCCCCGGATTTCAGCCAGAAAATGGCTATCGTGAAGTATGTTACTCAGATTGCCAACGCTCTCGGAGTTCAACGTCCGAAGGTGGCCATGATTTCTGCCACGGAACAAGTACTTCCGAAAGTGGAATCTACCACGGATGCCGCTATTCTTGCCAAGATGGGCGAGAGAGGCCAGTTAGGTAATATCGACATTGACGGACCGTTGGCTCTTGACGTGGCTATCGATAAGGAAGCTGCCGAGATCAAGAAAATCAAGTCTCCGGTAGCGGGAGATGCAGACTGCTTGGTATTCCCGAATATCGAGTCCGGTAACGTGTTCTACAAAACGAACACGAAATTGGCTAATGCTCGTCAAGGTGCGATCCTTGTGGGTGCAACTGCCCCGAGCGTGTTGTCCTCTAGGGGTGACAGCGTGGACGCGAAGTTGAATTCTATTGCGTTGGCAGCTCTTTTTGCAAAGTAAGATAAACAAGATACAAGTGAAAAGCCGAAGTTGTTGTGTTAACACTTCGGCTTTTCTGAATTATTTAAACAACTAAGAACACAGGCTTATTTATTTTCCTCCGTGATGACGATTTTAATAATTTCGTCTCCCTGACGGATGGCATCAATTACTTCCAATCCCTCGTAAACTTGCCCGAAACACGTGTGGCGTCTGTCCAAGTGAGCCGTGTTTCTACGGTTATGACAAATAAAGAATTGAGATCCCCCGGTATCCCGTCCGGCGTGAGCCATGGATAGTACACCCCGGTCATGATACTGGTTATCCCCGTTTAACTCACATTTGATGGTGTAACCCGGTCCCCCGGTCCCGTCACCTCTGGGACAACCGCCTTGGATCACGAAATCCGGGATGACCCGGTGGAACGTTAATCCGTCATAAAAGCCTTCACGGGCTAGTTTTACGAAGTTGGCAACGGTATTCGGCGCGTCTTTTTCGAAAAAAAGAACTTTCATGACACCTTTCTCTGTGTGTATTTCTGCTCTGTACATTACGAAATTGATTTTGAATTATCACGAACAAATGTAGGGTATAATCCGAATGAATGCAAATCGTCCAAGTTTATTTAACGCATTTTCTGTTATTTGAATATAGTTAAAAAAGAGGATTTCCCCGGGATTTAGCATCTTGAAAGATCGAAATATCGGTATGTATTTGAAAACTTCGTAGTATATTCGCGTACGATTAAAAAAAGAGAGTATGACGTGTTGTAATAGCAGACGAAAACCGGAATGGTTGAAAATTAAATTACCGAAAGGACAGAGTTCCACGGAGGTATTGAATATAGTTAGAAAGCATAATCTACATACGATATGTACCAGTGGTATGTGTCCCAACCAGGGCGAATGCTGGGGAAACAGGACGGCAACGTTTATGATTGGCGGGGACGTGTGTACACGTTCGTGCAAGTTCTGTAACGTGAAAACGGGGCGTCCGGTGCCGTTGGACCCGGCAGAACCGGAAAACATAGCTAATTCCGTGAAGTTGCTCGGTTTGAAACATGCCGTGATAACTTCCGTGGATCGGGATGATCTGGCTGATTTGGGGGCGGCTCACTGGGTGAAAGTGATCGAAGCCGTGAAACGGGTGAATCCCGGAACGACGATGGAAGTGCTGATCCCGGATTTCCAAGGGCGGCAGGAACTCGTGCAACAGGTGATCGAGGCTCGCCCGGAAGTGATTTCCCACAACTTGGAGACGGTGAGAGAATTGTCGGACGGCGTGCGTAGCCGGGCGAAATATGATATTTCTTTACAGGTGATTCGTCAGGTTTCGGAATCGGGTATCGTTTCCAAATCCGGGATCATGCTGGGGTTGGGGGAGACTCGTGAACAAATTCTCCAGACGATGGATGATTTACTGGCAGTCGGCTGTAAAGTGATGACCATCGGTCAGTACCTGCAACCATCCGAGGCAAATCTTGAAGTGAAAGAGTACGTGACGCCGGAGACCTTCCAGGAATACGAGCGTATCGGGTTGGAAAAAGGGTTTCGTCACGTGGAGAGTGGCCCGTTGGTTCGCTCCAGTTATCACGCCGAAAAGCATGTGAGATAAGCTATGAAACGTACACGATTAATTGATCTGGGAGTTGCGAGCTACGTGCCCGTGTGGCGGCAGCAGGAAGAGCTGCATAACAAGATTATCGCCGCGAAGTTAAGGGGAGAGGAAACGGGGAATTGCATGATTTTCGTGGAGCATAATCACGTGTACACGCTAGGGAAGAGCGGGAACGAGGCGAATATGCTGATCGGTGCCATCCAGTTGCAGGCGGCTCATGCCGAATTCGTGAAAGTAAACCGGGGTGGGGATATCACGTATCACGGCCCCGGGCAACTGGTCGTGTACCCGATTATTGACATGGCCAATTTCGGGGTGGGAGTGAAGGAGTACGTGGATCTGTTGGAAGAGGTGGTTATCCGTACCGTGGGGGAGTTCGGGATTACCGGGGAACGGTTGGAAGGAGCCACGGGGGTATGGTTGGATGCCCACACGCCCCGGGCTCGCAAGATATGTGCGATCGGGATTAAATGTTCCCGTTACGTGACGATGCACGGTTTCGCGCTGAACGTGAATACGGATTTGAATTATTTCAATTATATCAACCCGTGCGGGTTCGTGGATAAGGGAGTGACATCCATCGCGAAAGAGGTGGGGGGCGAGGTACCTGTGGCCGAAGTGAAAGCGATCGTGAAGAGGTATTTCGAGGAACTCTTCGGGATGGATTTCTATATATTTTAAGGTGATCATGTAACACTGGCTGAAAAAGTCCCTTTGGGAGAGAAATCACTACCCCCTCCAACTCCCCCTTGCACAGGGGGAGAGTTGATTACTAGGCGGTTTTGTATTGCAATATTGTCATGTAAAATCAAAATAAGCTTGTTATTATTTTTACATACGTTGATTGTAAATCACATATGTTATGCATCTAATGTTAATTTATTTTCGTCAATAAGCCTGAATTCATTTTACATATCGTAAATTCACCTTTTTCCCATCCTCTCTAGGGCCCTGCTAGTCTTGGTGCACGAAATGATCTCACTTAACCTCTTCCTTCATTACCTGTTCATCACTTGTTCTTCACCTGTTCATCACCTGTATTATAGTGGTGAAGAACAAGTGAGAGAAACGTTAATTAATGAATACGCTCAAGGAGCGCACGTGTGTAATCCAAAAATGGACTATAACGAGGCATTGAAGGCCGAAGATCATTGTTTCTCCCGTGGTTCTTTTTTGATGTGAGGTACTTTGTTGAATGTATGTAAGTTAGAAATAACTTGAGGGCAAGGCGCATTTTATCCTAGTTTTTTATTTGAAGTTTGTCAATAATTTTGTTATATTCGTAGAGCGAATTAATAAATTGACAGAGCGGAATGAAGAATAATATCGAGGTCGAAATATGTACTTTTTCTTTGGAATCGTGCTTGAATGCCCAGTTGGCGGGAGCTTCCCGGGTGGAATTGTGTTCGGGGATGTATGACGGGGGGACAACTCCTTCGGCGGCCATGATTCGTATGGCCCGGGAAAAGTTGTCCATGCAACTTTACGTGATGATTCGTCCCAGAGGGGGTGATTTTCTTTATTCCGACCTGGAGTTCGAGATGATGAAGGAGGATATCCGGTTTGCCAAAGCGTGCCGGGCGGATGGAGTCGTGTTGGGAATATTGAACGCTGCCGGTTCGGTTGACGTGCGACGTACGCGGGAATTGGTCGAGTTGGCGGCTCCTTTAAAAGTAACGTTTCACCGGGCGATCGATATGACCCGGGATATGGAAGAGGCTTTGGAGGGGATTATAGAGGCCGGGTGTTACCGGGTTTTGACATCGGGAGGACGTAACACGGTAAACGAGGGAATGGAGCGGATTAAAGCCTTGGTGAAGCAGGCGGGAGGACGCGTGCAAATTATGGCGGGAAGTGGCGTGAGCGCCGCGAATGCCAGCACGTTAATAGAAGCAGGGGTGGATGCTATTCACTTGAGCGGGAAAAGTGGCCGGGACAGTGAAATGGAATTCCGTAACCCGAACGTGTTTATGGGCGGGGTTCCGGGACTGCCGGAGTACGAGCAGTATTACAGTGACGTGGAGAAGATAAAAGCTGTTTTAGATAAAGTGCAATGTAAAGTTTAGAAAGTGAGATTCAGGGTGCGATGTTCATCCTAAATTTTGACTTCTAGATTCTAAATTCAATATATGCGAACATTTGTAGAGAAGATATTAAATGCCGAACGTGGGAGTATCGTGGTCCGTGAACCGGATTACGTGATGAGTCACGATAATTCGGCACGGGTTAGGTTTTTGTTTGAACGCATTCACGGTACCCGGGTGTACAATCCTTCCCAGCTGGTGATCGTGCTGGACGGGAAGGTGTCGGGAGTAATCAACGAGTTATCGTTGGAATATAATTCGATTCGGGATTTCGTGGAAGAGCAGGGGATAGAGCATTTCTATGACTGTGACCGCGGGATCGGTCACCAGATTATTTCCGAGCTGGTACGTCCGGGGATGTTGGTTGTCGGGAGCGATTCGCATACCGCCACGGCGGGAGCCTTTAACACGTTAGCCATGGGGATTAATAAAACGGAGACGGCCGTGTTATGGAAAACGGGCAAAATGTGGTTCCGGGTGCCCGAAACCGTGAAGATCGTTTTAAAGAACCGTCTGCCGGAAGGGGTGTTCGCCAAAGATTTGGCTTTATGGATCAAGGGTATATTGAGTAAGCTGGACGTGAACGGGTTGGCGATCGAGTATCACGGGGAAGGGGTTGCCTCGTTGTCCATCGATGATCGAATGACGATAGCCAATATTTCCACGGAAATGGGAGTGGTCAGTTCTGCTTTCCCACCGGACGACCGGTTGGCTGACTATTTTAACGAGCCGGCGGTGCGGGGCGTTTGGGCGGACGAAGAGGCTGTTTACTCCCGGTTTATAGAGATTGATCTGGCCAACGTCTTTCCGATGGTGTATGATACGGGCAATAATGTTCTCCAAGGAGTGGAGGAGCTTGTCGGGCTGAAAATACAGCAAGGGCTCATCGGGGCCTGCGCTTCGGGACGGTTGGAGGATTTACGCTTGGTTTCCATGATCTTGGAAGGTAAACATATTGCTAACGGGTTCCAGTTATTCGTGGTTCCGGCTTCCAGGGATATATATTTGCGGGCGGTTGAGGAGGGTATTATTGATAAGATCGCACAGTCGGGAGCGATGGTTCTCGGTTCCAGTTGCGGGCCCTGCCTGGGAGTGGGACGCATGGCGTCTGTCGGGAATAGCCGTTTTATCTCTACCGCCAATAGCCAGTACATCGGGGGGACAAATCACTCCGGTGTTGAGAAATATATCGCTTCCCCGGCAACCGTGGCCATGACCGCATTGCGAGGGGAGCTGACCCCGATGATTCATTTCGAGGGAGCCCAGTATAAGTATAACGTTCCCCGGGTTGAACCTGTCGTACTGGGGGAATATGATTACCGCAAGAGTAACGGGGTGTGGAATTACGGGGATATAGACAATATATCGAGTAGCCAGATTTTCTCGGAAAAATTGACCTGTCGATTGACGCTTGAACAGGTGGAGGAGATTAAACCTTATTTGTTTAAAGGATTGGACCCGAATTTCACTTGCGACGTGAAACCGGGAGATATTATTATCGCCGGGGAGAATTTCGGGTGCGGGCAACTCGTGAAACATGCGGCGACGGGATTGGTGGCCGTGGGGGTGAAACTGGTGATTGCGAAGTCGGTGAACCGGGATTTTTATCGTATGGCTATTAACCACGGGTTACGGATTCTTGTTGATTGGGCCGTGGTGGATGCTTACACGTCGGGGGAACAACTGACGATAGATGATGAAAATCATTTGTTATATTTGAACGAGAGAGCGTACAAGCTCCCTTATGTTGACGCGGAGTTTCAGGAAATCCTCGAAAAAGGAGGGTTAGTAAATGCTTTTTCTTGAATGCGAGAGGGGAAAGAAGAAGCTATTGATATTCATGTGTGTGTTGTTTTTTCTGTGTCGGGGTGCCGAGACAGGGAAGAGGGCAACCTTTAAAAGGTTGCCCTTATTTATTTTGTAAATCTAAAATAACGGGATGTGGTAGATTAATCCGATGGATAAAGTTGAGGTGGAGTAGTTTTTGGCACCCAATGCTTTGGCCTTACCCGTGAATCGATAAGAACGCCCGATGTACGATGCGAAGAAGTGTAGGTTTTCCATTGTTGGATAGTATTCGATCCCACCGAAATACCCGTAAGCTGTCCGGTATTTCCCTTTTTCTAATTGATCGATATGTTTGTAAATAGAGGCATTCTCGTACATTCCTTTCACGAAAATATTCCACTTGGGTTGGAACCGGTAGTTTAATTTGGTGACCCAGGATTCGTAGCGGGCGTTTTTGATACAATCGGCATCCCCTTGAAGACGGTAGAGGCTTGAAATGATGCCTCGGTTGTCGAGTTCTTCATCGGAAAGGTAGAAATCGAGGTACATGTTGAACTTTCCTAAATCCAGTTCGTTACCGATGGCATAAAAGTGATTGTTATACCCTTTTGCCAGACTAAGTAAGGAGTATGACCAGCGGGTTTTTAACTTGTCGTTGAAGAAGTTGCCGTTCCAGTTGGCCGTGTAAGCGAGAGGTGCATGGCTTTCTTCCACGTCTCCCGGTAGTTGCCCGTAAATATCATCCATGGAAGCTGTCCGGCTGTTCACGACTTGTAAGGCTATTTCTTGGGTAGGGGTGACTTGATAAGCGAACGTGATTCCGGTCATGAAATCGAAGAGCATATAATCGATCATGTCACTGTACTGGTAGATTTCAATCGGGTCCAAATCGTACTCGAAACCACCGTATGCTGCCGCCTGTTTCCCGATGGAGGTGGCGAGCTTGTCGGTCAAACGTACGGAGATCATGGCATAATCGATGGAGGAGGGGAGGTTATCCAGCGCGTGAGGTGTGTTGCTGCTGTTCAAGCGTTGACGCCAGCGGTAAGAAAGCCAGTCATTGATGTCCCCGCGGGCTTCCAAGCGGAGTTGGTTCATTTTGAAAGCGGCCTGCTCGAATGTCCCATCGGTAAATGTACCGTTGAACGTGGCTTGCATGTGTAGTTTCAAATTGAAAAGATTATTCTTTTTTTCAATGTTGGCCACTCTTTCGAAAAGGGAGCGTTTGGTTGTCGTGTCGTTCAGATGGGATAACAGGCCTTGGGCAAACAGACCCTGTACCGATAGTGCTAATAGCGTGATTAGT
>DYVS01000045.1:0-15958 GCA_020743075.1 Butyricimonas virosa
TACAGGAATTACATTTTTTTGAAGTAAACTTGTAACAGAAAAGAGAATAGAAAATGTTTTTTACAATTTATTGAATGTCAAATCTAGTAAACCAATTTTAGGAAACTACATAGCCAATCATCGGACAATCCTTCAGTTCACTTCACCTTTCACTACCAGCTGGATCTTGGGTTGACGGGGATCATTACAAAAGAGTGTGATCACTTTACGCTGTTTACCGCTCCGCCCCGCCGAGTGGAAAATGACATTCAAGTCCATTTCCTTGCCGGGAAGAAGAACACGCTGACCGGGGAGTACCGCGGTACAACCACAAGTGGTTTCTATTTTACGTATGATCAAGTTACGTTCCCCAACATTTTGGATTTTAAAAATCATCTTGGACTCCTCTCCTTCCCGAAGTGTTCCGAAATCACGTTCCGTCGAGTCCACCATGAAATGAGGGGCTCGTGCTTTTTCCTCCTCGCTCCAATGATCAAAATCCTCCCGTACATGTACATCAATCATAAAACCGTAATTATAATCCACCTCCCCGTTTATCATGAAACGCATCACGTTATAATAATTACCCAACATGGATTCATTCTTTAAACGTAACGTTACGATTAACGTGTCGCAAGTCCCGGGCTCCACGGTATATCCTCCTAAATTCCAATCCTGTTCAGAGTGTCCGATTTTCTTGCAAGCAACCTCCGGAATATGGCTAAACCCCTCCAGGCGAATACCCGTTTTCGTGGGATTATACACCAGCACCGTATCAGCATATTCCCTACCAATATATACCTCATCCCACCCCGCTTTTTCCTTACTGAAAAACAAATCTCCTGCCGGGTAAATACACTTTTTAGAAGGCTTGTCCGCAGAACAAGCTCCTAATAAAAGGGTGATAATGAACCATCCAAATGCTCTCATCTCTATTCAACTTTAGAAACTCAAAATTACTACTTTTATAATGGAAAACGGAAAATACCCTCTTGAAAATGAAAAAACGAAGGAAAGAGGCGGGATATAGATAAAAAAATCCTAATTTCGTGCCAATTTACATGACACAAAAATGCGTAATTACGATTATATCATTGTCGGGAGTGGTTTAGCGGGTCTTTACACGGCCTATCGTGCATCTGCCTACGGGAAAGTTGCACTTTTAACTAAATCAAATATTAGGGAAAGTAATTCTTATTTTGCCCAAGGAGGAATCGCGGCAGTCACCGGAGAAGATGACGCCCCGTTATTTCACTTTCAAGACACGATCACGGCAGGAAGAGGTTTATGCGACTATCCCGCGGTGAACGTACTGGTAAATGAAGGGCCTGCCCGCATACAGGAATTAATCAATGACGGTATGCACTTCGACACGGAAAACGGAGAACTGGCCCTAGGTCTAGAGGGTGGTCACCACCAAAAACGAATCCTCCATGCCGGTGGAGATGCCACCGGAAGAATGATCACGAATTTCGTGATTGATAAAGTGGAGCATTGTCCTACCGTGGAAATATTCGATAATCATGCCGTCATTGCCTTATTACAAGACGAACATGGATGTTATGGTGTCAGATGCTGGGATTTTAACGAGAACCGGGAAGAGGTATTCTCCGGACATAACGTGTTCTTGACTTCCGGAGGGACTTCAGCCATTTATAAACGCACGACCAACCCTCATACCACTATTGGTGACGGTTTGGCTTTAACCTATAACGCCGGATGTGAAATCGTGGACATGGAATTCATTCAATTTCATCCCTCCGCGATCTACACGCCTACCGGAGAAGCATATCTGGTGAGCGAGGCTGTACGCGGTGAAGGCGCACACCTATTAAATCAACAAGGTGAACGCTTTATGGTGGGAAAACATGAACTGGCAGAACTTGCCCCACGGGACATCGTGGCACAGTCCATATTCCAACAAATGAAAGAACACCATGAGGACTACGTTTATTTGTCGTTAAAACACCTTGACCCGGAAAAGATCAAGAAACGTTTCCCCAACATCTTCGAGAAATGTGCGGAATTGGGCATTGACATGACAAACCGTATTCCGGTTGCTCCTGCCGCACATTACACCGTGGGCGGGGTGAAAACGGATCTCACGGGACGTACAAATATCCCACACCTGTACGTGTGCGGAGAACTTGCTTCTTCTGGAATCATGGGAGCCAACAGATTGGCATCCAACTCGCTTATCGAATGCTTGGTTTTCGGGAAACGTGCGGTGGAAGACTCCGTATGTAACCGACGAGAAGCCCCGATTCCGGAAACCACACCTCTATTCTCCCTAAATCATCAAAAACTGGATGCCTACCTGTCTTTAAAAAACAAAGTCGCCGACATCATGACTCAAGAAGCTGGTATTATTCGCACGGCAAACGGATTACAAGAAGGATTGGAAAACTTGCTCCACTTGGAACAAACCGAAATATTTGAAGAGAATGAATACTATTCGCTGGTAAGTAAAAATCTACTTACCGTTGCCGAATTAATCATCCGTTCCGCCCTCTTCCGTAAAGAGAGCCGTGGCGGTCATTTCCGTTCCGACTACCCCACCCCGAATGACAAATACGTGTGTCACATCATTCAGCAGAAGGGTAAAGAAATCAAGACGACACCGGTAATTAGCAAGCTAAAAGATAAAAGTTAAAAAATAAAAGTTGAAAGTAGGAAATTAAGAAGTGTCAGCCTTGTGCGGTTGGAATCTAAAATCCAAAATTTAAAATCTAAAATTAATATATGTACGATTCGCTCATAGACAGACTCATCGACCTTGCGATAGAAGAAGACATCGCAACGGGAGATATTACGACCAACGCCATTATCCCGGTACATGCTAAAGCAGTTGCCGAAATGAAAGCAAAAGCTGACGGTGTTATTTCCGGGCTGGAGATCGCAAAACAAGTATTTGAAAGATTTGAAAAAGATATAGTATGGGAACCTCTTGTTACTGACGGAACCGCTGTGAAGAAAGGGGATATTATCCTGCGCATCGAGGCCAGCTACCGCACGTTACTTTGCGGGGAGCGTTTATCACTGAATATCCTGCAACGGATGTCCGGTATCGCAACAGCTACCTCTCACTACATGAAAGAATTAGCAGGAACACATACTCAACTACTGGACACCCGGAAAACAGCTCCCGGCCTGCGAGTACTGGACAAAATGGCCGTACACCATGGAGGTGGTTCCAATCACCGGATGGGACTTTACGATATGATCATGCTGAAAGACAACCATATCAAAATTGCCGGAGGAATTCCCAATGCCGTGAAAGCCGTGAAACAGAACCTTCCGTTAAGTATCAAAGTGGAAGTAGAAACCACAAACTTAGAAGAAGTTCAACAGGCAGTGGAGGCTGGCGCAGACATTATCATGTTTGACAACATGAGTAATGAAGCAATGGCTGAAGCCGTGAAACTCATAGCAGGCAGAGCCAAAACAGAAGCCTCCGGAAACATGAGCATTCCTCGTTTGAAAGGCGTTGCCGCTACCGGAGTTGATTACATCAGTGTTGGTGCCCTCACCCACTCGGTTACGGCGATGGATATTAGCATGAACATTAAAATGAACTAAAAGATAAAAACTAAAAGATAAAAATTGAGGATTATAAAACTTACTTTCGTAAGTTTCAATCTAAAATCTAAAATTTAAAATCTAAAATTATTATATCTTTGAAGTCTCAAAAAACAAAGTTATGACGCAGACAGAGATTATCGACAGGATAAAACAACTCAAGAAAGAGAAAAACGCCATCATTTTGGCGCATTACTATACTCGTCCTGAAGTACAAGACATTGCTGACTATTTGGGTGACTCCCTGGGACTTTCCCAAATGGCCGGAACCACCGAAGCCGATATTATCGTCTTTTGCGGTGTACATTTCATGGCGGAAACAGCATCCATCATCTCTCCCAACAAGAAAGTATTAATTCCTGCGGAAGGAGCCGGTTGCTCCTTAGCCGAAGGCGTAAGCGGATATGACTTGAGAGAATGGAAAAAAGCAAACCCGGATGGTCTCATTGTCAGCTACGTAAACACCACTGCTGAAGTAAAGGCTTACACGGACTATTGCTGCACGTCTTCCAATGCCTTGAAAATTGTACAAAGCCTGCCAAAAGACAAAAAGATACTTTTCGTTCCCGATAAAAATCTGGGAGCCTATATACAAAAGGTCACCGGACGTGAAATGGAAATTTGGAACGGAGACTGTTGCGTACATAACAAAATTGATACTCAGATGGTACTGGATAAATTGGAAGAATATCCCGATGCCGACGTGCTGATTCATCCTGAATCCAGTTGTTCGCACGACGACCGGATATTAAACCATCCCCGTGCTTTCATGTATTCCACGGCAGGAATTATCAAACATGCCAAGGAATCCCCGAAACAACGATTTATCATTGCCACGGAATTGGAAACCATTCACAAACTCCAGGCAGATAACCCGACCAAAGAGTTTATCCCAATTCATCCGAAAACCATATGCGGCCAGATGAAGAAAGTAACACTGGAAAAAGTACTTGAAGCCCTTGAAAAAGAGCAATACGAAGTACGACTCCCGGAAGACTTGAGAGAGAAAGCTTGGTTACCCATTCAACGTATGTTAGACCTTAGCTAAAGGATTCGGAAATTATCGTTTGTTTAAATGTACGGCCCCGTGCGGCCGGAATCTAAAATTTAAAATCTAAAACCTAAAATTAAAATATGAACGTATCACTGAACTGGTTGAAAGACTATCTAAAGATCGACCAAAGCACTGAAGAGATTTGCAAAATTCTGACAAGTATCGGACTGGAAGTTGGCGGGTACGAAGAATTTGAGGCAATAAAAGGGGGATTAAAAGGATTGGTCATCGGTCATGTGTTAACTTGCGAGGCACATCCCGATTCGGACCATCTACACGTGACGACTGTTGATTTGGGAACGGGTGAACCGGAACAAATCGTCTGCGGGGCCCCTAACGTGGCTGCCGGACAGAAAGTAGTCGTTGCCACCGTAGGAACAACCCTTTACAAAGGTGATGAAGAGTTCGTGATCAAGAAATCAAAAATACGAGGTGTAGCCTCTAACGGTATGATCTGCGCCGAAGACGAAATCGGTGTCGGAACCGATCATGCCGGAATCATGGTATTACCCGAAAATACCCCGGTTGGAATACCAGCCGCAGACTATTTCAACGTTTACCGGGACACGGTTATCGAAGTCGATATTACCCCGAACCGGATTGACGGAGCCTCACATCTCGGTGTAGCCCGTGATCTAGCCGCTTATTTACAACAGACACAAGATATTCTCTATACTCTTCCCTCCGTGGAAACTTTCCAACCGGACAGTACGGATGCTAAAATCACCGTACGAGTAGAACGTCCAGAAGCCTGCCGTCGGTATGCCGGAATATGTATTGAAGGAGTAACCGTAAAACCTTCCCCGGAATGGTTACAAAACCGGATGAAAGCTATCGGATTACACCCGATCAACAATATCGTGGACGTGACCAACTACATTCTTTTCGGCCTGGGACAACCTTTGCACTCTTTCGATAAAGACAAAGTAAAAGGCAACGAGGTTATCGTGAAAAGTGTTGCCCAAGGAACTAAATTCACAACTCTAGACGGAGTGGAAAGAGAGTTACACGAGGATGACCTGATGATCTGTAACACCGAAGCCCCCATGTGTATCGCCGGGGTATTTGGTGGACAGGAAAGCGGTATCTCAGACACGACAACAAACGTGTTCTTGGAAAGCGCTTGTTTCGACCCGGTATTTGTTCGCAAAACAGCTCGTCGTCATGGTTTGAACACGGATGCCTCTTTCCGTTATGAACGGGGAACAGACCCGAACATCGTGATCTACGCACTGAAATTAGCCGCCATGATGATTAAAGAAGTGGCCGGAGGTAAGATTACTTGCGCTCCCATCGACATCTACCCGGAACCCGTGAAGGATTTCGAAGTATCCATAAAATATGCTCACGTGGATCGATTGATTGGTAAAAAAATTGACCATGAGGTTATCAAAAACATCCTCCGTTCTCTTGAAATGAAAATCGTGGAAGAGTGCGAAGAGGGTCTTTTATTGCATGTCCCCCCCTACCGTGTTGACGTGCAAAGAGAGGCTGACGTGATCGAGGATATTCTTCGCATCTACGGTTTCAACAACGTGGAAGTACCTGCCAGCGTGAGATCCACGTTAAGCTATTCCGAAAAGCCAGATGACTTCCAGTTGAAAAACATCATCTCAGACCTATTAGCAGCAAACGGATTCTGTGAAATAATGAACAATTCGTTGACGAAAGCTAGCTATTACGAAGACTTCAAGTGTTTCGATCCCACGCAGACGGTAATGTTATTCAACCCACTTAGCGCAGACTTGGGTGCCATGCGTCAATCCCTGCTCTTCGGCGGACTGGAAAACATTGCTTACAACATCAACCGGAAAAACAACAACTTGAAATTATTCGAGTTCGGTAAAGGCTACACCTTCAACAAAAAAGAAGGCATTGACAACCCGCAAAAACAATACAAAGAAGACAACTTGCTTTCTCTCTTCATCACGGGGAATAAAAACATGACCACCTGGAATGTCAAAGAGACGAAAACTGACTTCTTCTATTTGAAAGCGTATTGCGAAATGATATTAACCCGTCTAGGACTTCACCCCGATAACTTGAAAATTGATGCCACAGACAAGGACATCTTCCGGGAAGGACTGACGTACAAAGCCGGGGATAAACATATCGTATCCATGGGTATCTTGAGTAAAGCCCCGCTGAAAAAAGCAGATGTCAATCAAGAAGTCTACTACGCTGAATTCTCGTGGGAAAACATTCTGAAAGCCATCAAAAACCTCAAGGTAACCTACACCCCGCTACCGAAGTTCCCTTCTGTAAAACGGGATTTAGCCTTGTTGCTTGATAAGAAAGTCACTTTCAAGGAAATCAAAGAAACAGCGTTCCGTACAGAAAAATCATTACTGAAATCCGTCACGTTATTCGACGTGTACGAGGGAGAAAAACTCGGTACAGACAAGAAGTCCTACGCCGTCAGTTTCACCCTTCTCGACGAAGAGAAGACCCTCACGGACAAACAGATCGACAAAATCATGAACAAGTTGATGGGTACCTACAAACACCTATTCAACGCCGAGATTAGATAGTTAAGTCTACAGGTTACAAGTTAAATATTAACTTGTAACCTGTCTTTTAATTTTCCATTTTCAATTCTCAATTTTCAATTGCATGAAGTCCCTTCTCCCCTCCTTTATCCTTATTCTTCTATACTTTATTGCTGAAGAGTTTCTTGGTCCGAAAATCGGTTTAATAGCCGTGATCGTGTTAGGAGCCGGAGAGTTTTTCTATTCATGGATGAGGGAGAAACGTATCAACAAGATGACACTCTTCAACACCCTGTTCTTCATTGCCCTTGCGGCAGTCAGCGTGTTGCTCGAAGGAACTTCATTTGAGAGGATACAACAAACCATCGTGGAAGCTGCCATGTGCGTGCTAATCGGGATATTTGCATTTTCGAAAGCGGACATGACTCAGACATTGCCCGAATCATACCGCAAGACATTACAGATCACCCCGGAACAGCAACAAGCCATGCACCGGATGCTACGCCTGCTATTTTACCTGCTCGTATTGCATACCGTCCTAGCTTTCACTTCTGCCTTTATCTTTGACGAAGAAATACATCAATTCATAGAAGGACCTCTATTGTATATTCTGATTGCCCTATTCTTCCTCACGCTGTTTGTTAAGAACAGACTACTTGCCAAAGCAGCCAGTCAAGACGAATGGTTACCTATCGTGAACGAGAAAGGCGAAGTCGTCGGTAAAGCAACCCGTAGAAGTTGTCATTCCGGTTCCATGCTCCTGCATCCCGTCGTGCATCTCCACCTGATCAACGGACAAGGGGATATTTACCTGCAAAAACGCAGCATGAAAAAGAACTTTCTTCCCGGAATGTGGGATACTGCCGTAGGTGGTCACGTTGCATTGGGAGAGAAAATAGAAGATGCTTTAAAACGGGAAACTTTCGAAGAATTGGGTATCACGAAATTCAAGGCACGTTTCCTCGGTTCCTACGTGTGGGAGAGTTCCCGCGAACGAGAACTCGTATTCCCCTTTCTTTGTACCTCTCATGACGCCATTCACATCAATAACGATGAAGTGGACGAGGGGCGTTTCTGGTCACGCAAAGAGATCGAACAAAATGCAGATGCCAACATCTTCACCCCGAACTTTTTACACGAATACAATCGCCTGTTGAAAAAGATCAAATAACCGGCATCTAACTCATAACCACGTAAACCTGACCGGCCTGGTATTTAACCACCCGTACCACTTTTCCTCTCTCGATAAAAGCACCCGTGTCTGACACGGCATCATACACCTCGTTTCCGATCATTACCTTCCCCGCCGGACGTAAATCCGTGAATGCAATTCCCTCTTTACCGATCTCTTCCTTTGCCGCCATATCCACGCCCACGAAACCATCCTCCACTTTCTGCTCTGCATGAAGGGCAAAATTCAATCGCCGGGAACCAAACAATTTTCGGCTCAACCAAATACTCCCGAATAGCGAGAGTAACGAACAACTCACCACGAAAAACAACGAGCGAATAATAGCACTTGTGAAATCCGGCAAGAAATCAAACGTGAAATCATCAATCCCCGCCAATACCAACGACGCCACCACGCAAACAATTCCCAGTACCCCGGAGACACCGAAACCCGGTATCACGAAGATCTCCAGCAGCAGCAGGATAATCCCCACCACAAACAAGATCATCTCCACGTAATTTGCCATTCCCTCCAGATACAACGGGGCAAAATACAATAAACACGCTGTTATCGCAGCCACCAAGGGAAACCCAATTCCCGGAGTCTGTAACTCGAAATAAATTCCCCCGATAATAATCATGATCAGAATCCCTTGCACGATCGGGCTAATTAAAAATCCGATAAACCGATCCATCGTCGTCGGTTTATACTCGTGTAACTCGTAATTCGTAACACCCTCTTTTTGCAACACTTCTGCCACATTCTCCGCAATCCCATCACAGAACCCGTATTGCATCGCCTCATGCGGAGTAAACGTTACCACCTTCCCACTATCCGTTACTCCCTCGACCACAACCCGCTCGTCCACCATAGCTTCGGCAATCCTCGGATCACGTTTCCAACGAATCACACTTTGCCCGTTCTCCATCACAGTATCTTTCCCATGCGCCTGAGCCGTGGCCCGAATCATCGATCGCATATATGACTGGTACTTATCGGGCATGGCATCCCCCGTTTGGTTCACAACTGTTGCCGCACCTATATTCGCCCCCTCCCGCATATAAATACGGTCACAGGCAATAGAAATCAGCGCCCCCGCGGAGGCCGCATTGTTATCAATAAACACCCACACCGGTTTCGGGTAATTCAATATCAAGCTACGCAGAGAATCGGCATACACCACCATTCCCCCGTACGTGTTCATATGTACCAAGATAACATCTGCATTTTCGTCCGTAGCCCGGTCAAAAGACCTTTTCACCAACCGCCATATACTAGGACCGATCTCGTCCTTAATATCCACCTTGTAAACCAGTTCCCGATTCTCCCTAGATTCATCCTTCCCCTCCACGGCAAACGCCGACAGACTTCCCACCAACAAAATCAAAACTACCAGCCACTTTCTCATCATGTAATTTTTTTATTTTTTAATATTTTCCTCGTTTAACTGTTTCTCCACAACCACCGTTCCCGCCACAACCGAAAGCAATGACACGAAACTACAAACCACGATACTTCCCCACGGAATCATCAACGACAAAGCAAACACCGTCCCGATAGCCGTCACGCTTCCCGCATTATGTCGCATATAACGAACACTCTCCTTCACCCGGAAACGCTTCCTCTCCACAGCATAATCCATAAAAGCAAACCCGTAAAAATAAGCCCCTACTCCAAAAGTCAGCACAGGCATAACCAATCCGGCCAAAGGAATAAAAGAACCGAAAAACAACACAATCATCACAAGTAATTGCAGGATCATACAACGTAACGAAATTGCAATACCCCGTCCGATTTCCCAAAACAACTGTTTCAAATTAAACGAGTATTCCCGTCCCGACACAATTTCTTCCGTCCGTTCCGAAAGCCACGAGTAAACAGGTGACATCACCACCATTACCACATATCCCCCAAACGAAATAAATAGTATATAATACAGGAAACGGGTTAACAACTTTACTAAGAATCCGGCCACTCCCGACACCCATTCCAACCACGATATACCCTCGATCCACTCCGTCATTTTCACTTCGATCACACCGGAAAGTCCGTCCCCCAAATACCCCACGGCATAATTACCGGCCACGAACAACACGATGACAATCACCACCGGGAAAAGCATAAAATACCACAACTTACTAGAAAACAATAAACTTATCGCCTTCCCGTATGCTTGTATTCCTCTCGAAAAATCTCGTGCAAAACCCATAAACAGTGCATTAAATTTCCCGTAAACTTAAACATTTTTTCGCAAACATCAAGGCAACGACACTGCCTTAAAGTTCATAAAGTCTATAAACTTTCCAGACCTTATGAACTTTACGAACTATTTTGTACTTTCGCGTGAGAAAGTAAATTCCTTGATTTAACAATAACGTGAAAAACAAATAAATATGCAAGCATTAACAGCAATTTCGCCAATTGACGGCAGATACAGGGACAAAGTAGATAGCCTGGCAAACTACTTTTCCGAGAGTGCCCTGATTCGTTACAGGGTAATGGTAGAGGTTGAATACTTCATCGCTCTCTGCGAGTTACCGTTACCACAATTACGGGGATTCGACCACGCGCTGTTTGACAACTTGAAAGAAATATACCTGGACTTTACCGTCGAGGATGCCCAAAAGATCAAAGACATCGAGAAAGTAACCAACCACGACGTGAAAGCTGTGGAATACTTCATTAAGGAACGGTTCGACGCACTGAACCTCCACGAGTACAAAGAATTCATACACTTCGGGTTAACTTCACAAGACATCAACAACACGGCAGTACCCTGTTCTTTCCGCGATGCCATTCACGACGTGTACTACCCCGTGATTGACGAACTGATTGCCAAACTCGAAGAGCTGGCCGAAGAGTGGAAAGACGTACCTATGCTGGCAAAGACCCATGGGCAACCGGCATCTCCGACTCGATTGGGTAAAGAGATCCGTGTATTCGTCTATCGTCTGACCAAACAACTGGAATTACTGAAAAAAGTAGCTTGTTCCGGTAAATTCGGAGGTGCCACCGGGAACTTCAACGCCCACAACGTGGCTTACCCTGAGATCGACTGGACTGCATTTGCCAACAAGTTCCTCACCGAAAAACTGAAAATAGAGCGGGAACAATACACCACCCAAATATCCAACTACGACAACTTTGCCGCCGTGTTTGACAACCTGCGCCGCATCAACAACATCGTGGTGGACTTGGATCGTGACTTCTGGACGTATATCTCCATGACCTACTTCAAACAAAAAATCAAGGCCGGAGAGGTTGGCTCGTCAGCCATGCCCCACAAGGTAAACCCGATCGACTTCGAGAACTCGGAAGGTAACCTAGGAATAGCAAATGCAGTGCTTGATCACCTCAGTAACAAACTGCCGATCTCCCGTCTGCAACGCGACCTCACGGATTCCACCGTCTTACGTAACATCGGGGTACCCTTGGCCCACACGATCATCGCCTTCAAATCCACGCTGAAAGGATTGAACAAACTGATCATCAACAAGGCCGCCATCGAGGCAGACCTAGAGGATAACTGGGCCGTGGTAGCCGAGGCCATCCAGACCATACTTCGCCGCGAAGCTTACCCCAACCCGTACGAGGCGTTAAAAGCCCTTACCCGTACCAACAGCAAGGTAACACAAGCCTCCATCGCCGAGTTTATCGACACGCTTGACGTATCAGCCGAGTTGAAAGAACAACTCAAACAAATCAGCCCGTCAAACTACACGGGAAAACTATAAAACAATTGAAAATTGAAAATGGAGAATTGAAAATGTGTTCTATTCTCATTTTCAATTTTCAACTTTCAATTTTCAATTATTATGCGTGATTTCATACAAATTTTGAAGAGGTTCATCCCTCCTTACAAATCCAGACTCGGAAAAAACATATTCTATAATATTCTTTCCGCCGCTTTCGGCTCTGTTTCGTTCGTGTTACTCGTACCCGTGCTAAACATCCTTTTCAACGTGACGGAAGAAGTAACAGAACTCGTACCATTCGAACTCAACAAGGAGAGCTTGATGACGAACTTCAACTATTACGTCACGCTATCAAAACAACATTTTTCCGCATCAACCACCTTACTATTTGCTGGTGGTTTCTTTGTACTGGCCGCATTATTCAAAACGGGATTCTCCTATCTCGCCTCCTACGAGATCGTGTTCATCCGGAACGGTGTTGTACGCGATATTCGTCGGAAAATATACCAAAAGATATTATCATTGCCTCTTCCCTTCTTCTCCGAAGAACGCAAGGGTGACATCATCGCCCGTACCACGGGTGACGTACAGGAAGTGGAGAACTCCATCATGAACTCGTTGGAAATGTTCTTCCAGAACCCCATTATCATCCTGATCTACCTCTCCGGAATGATCTTCATGAGCTGGCAACTAACCCTGTTCGTGCTAGTACTACTACCCATCATGGGTACCTTGATCGGTAAGGTGGGAAAAACCTTGAAAAAGCGCTCCAAGGAAGGGCAGGACAAGATGGGCGAAATCCTGTCAAACATCGAGGAAACCCTTTCCGGCCTCCGCGTGATCAAAGCATTCAACGCCGAGGATAAAATGGATAAACTCTTCACCTCGCATAATGAACAATACCGCCAGATCATGAACCGTCTGATGTGGCGTCGTTCACTCGCTCACCCGATGAGTGAATTCCTCGGAACCATCGTCGTGGTAATCGTCGTGTGGTTCGGTGGCCTTCTTATTCTCGGGCAGACACCTCTCATGGACGCTTCAAGCTTCATCGCCTACATCGCCCTCTTCTACTCGATCATCAACCCGGCAAAACAATTCTCCACGGCACTATACAGCATCCAGAAAGGAGCCGCCGCCATGGACCGTATCGACCAGATACTAAATGCCGAATCAACCATACTGGAACCCGAACAACCGAAACCGTTAAACGGATTCAACAAAGAGATCGAATACCGCAACGTGAGTTTTGCTTACCGTTCGGACCGCATCGTCCTAAAGGACGTGAATGTCAAAATAGGAAAAGGACAGACCGTTGCCCTCGTCGGACAATCCGGCTCCGGGAAGAGTACCTTTGTCGATCTCCTGCCCCGTTTCTACGACGTGATCAAGGGTGAAATCCTGATCGATGGCATCAACATCAAGGATGTGTCATTACACGGTTTACGTGAACTCATGGGGAACGTGAACCAAGACCCGATCCTCTTCAACGATACTATCTTTAATAACATCGCCTTTGGCGTTGAATCGGCCACCCGGGAAGAAGTTGAACGGGCAGCCCGTATTGCCAATGCCCACGAGTTCATCATGCAAACCGAGAAAGGATATGACACCTGTATCGGGGACCGCGGGGGTAAGTTAAGCGGTGGACAACGCCAACGCTTGAGCATCGCCCGGGCCGTGTTGAAAAACCCGCCCATCATGATCCTCGACGAGGCGACCTCTGCGTTGGACACCGAGTCGGAAAAACTCGTGCAGGAGGCCCTCGATAACTTGATGAAAAACCGCACCTCCATCGTCGTGGCTCATCGTCTCTCAACGATCCGCAACGCCGACATGATCTGCGTCTTCCACGAGGGTAAAATCGTGGAACGGGGACGCCATGAAGAACTGCTGGCTCTGGATGGCATCTACACGAAATTATACAACATGCAAAACTTCTGATCATGACTATTGAAGCCAAAGTCCTCGGACAACAAGTTGCCTACCCGACCGATTATTGCCCGTCGATTCTCGTTCCGGTCCCGCGTAGCTTGAACCGGGAAATCTACCATATTCATGCCCCGGAAGAACTGTTCCAAGGATTCGACACCTGGCACGCCTACGAAGCCGGCTTCCTAACCCGAAACGGCTTACCCGTGTGCGGGGTATTGAAACTGGTCTACCCGGCCAACAGCCCGTGTATCGTGGAAAGTAAATCGCTGAAACTATACTTGAACTCCTTAAACATGACCCGCCTCGGGGAAGACATTCCATCGGGCATAGAAACATATCTCCATACCGTGAAATCGGACCTCGAACAAATACTGCAAACCCGTGTAGAGGCCACGTTTTTCCGTCAGGTTCCCGAAAAAACGTATTTCGATTTTCAAGACTACATGCTGCTGGAAACCACGCCCGGTATCGAACGGGAAACCTTCACCGAGTACAGTGAAAACCCGGTATTACTGGAAAGCCGGACAACCGGAAGAGGGGAAATCAAGGTAGGCAGCCACCTGTTACGGAGTAACTGCAAGATCACGAAACAACCCGATTGGGGTAGCATCTACATCCATATGCAAGCCGACCGCCTGCCGGATCATGCCTCCCTCTTGAAATACATCGTCTCCCTGCGAAACGAGAACCACTTCCACGAAGAGATATGTGAAATGACCTACAAACGCTTGTGGGACCTCTTCCACCCGGAGATTCTTGCGGTGTCCTGTATCTACACCCGTCGCGGGGGCATCGACATTTGTCCCTCCCGGGCTAACCAAGCGGACTACCTCCCGAAACACCTCCAAGCCCCGGAAATATTAACCCGGAAATTATTACGACAATAGCAACCAATTAGTAATCAGCTCTCCCCCTGTGTAAGGGGGAGTTGGAGGGGGTAGTTGGTAAATAGCAAAAGGACTGCCTAAACGATATTTAGACAGTCCCTGCAACCAGTCCCCACTTTACGGGTCTGACAACCACTTTACACTATCATTTTTTGATTCGTTAAACGAAGGTTTATAGAGATCGTCCAAAACGACTTTTAGGAGGTCATGTGCGAAGAACAATTACTATCGTTTAACCATTGATTACAAACATATTAAACCTTATGACAACTTTTTTGGTAATTAAAAGAAAATAACTACATTTGCCATATCAAAAAAGGTTCGTTAAATAATACTCGAAACAAGCCCTAGTTTCGTACCTAAATCACACCTTCCGAGCCTCAAAATCAGTCATATTAATTATTCCCGTTGACTTACAAGAAACAATACTATATAAAATAAAAAGACCGCACCTGAATATTCAAAGTGCGGTCTTTTCAATAAAACTCATCTATCTCACATCATGAAACTTACGAGTTTCTATATTTCACGGGTAAACGGCCTAGAATTTCCAACCGGCTGATAACTGGAACACCCGGTTCTGGTTATTACCACCGAATTTATCTTTCTCGATCACGTTCGTCAACCCCAAATTGTAACGGGCAGAAACAACTAACCCCATGTTGAAATCGTAAGACAATCCCATGGCAAAACTCAAATCCACCGTGTTCAAATGGTCAATATCCGTTTTTACTTCCGTGCCACCGCTTTTAGTTTTACTCTTACCATTCAAGGCAAAACCCAGTTGCGGCCCGAGATCAACGCTAACCCCTTCCCAAACATAGAATTTAGCCAAAACAGGAATATTCAAATAATTCACGCGGGCCCACGTCTTCACACCCCCGGATTTTTCCTTATCTCCCTGACGAGAATAAATCAACTCCGTTTGTAAACCGAAAAGATCATTAAACTTGAACTCGGCGAAAGCTCCCAAATGAAAACTAAACTTACTCTTGTTCAAACCGTCACTAATACTAGCCACGTTAAACCCAAACTTCGGACCAAAATAGAATTCCGTCCCGGTTAAACCTTCCACCTTGTTTTTAAACGCTGTTTGAGCCTGCACGCTACCTAACATGACCATGGCAAGCACCACTAATAAAAACTTCTTCATTCCATTAAATTTAAGG
>DYVS01000046.1:0-2770 GCA_020743075.1 Butyricimonas virosa
TGCAAGAAGCCTTGCAGGTTGTCGGAGTTTCCATGAGCCCGTTCTCTCGACTCCTCTTTATAATTCAAACAATCCTCGCAGATTGCATTGATTGGGACAAAGGAAAACAGAATAAATGAATAATGCAAGTAATCTTCAGAATTTTTTTAGGTATCGTATGTTTTGCTTTATTCTAAGATTTGTCTTTCTCTTACATCTGCTTGTTATCCTTTTCGTTATAGTATAGTTATCTCTTCGTTCCTATAGAACGAGATTTTAAAGGAGATATAACAACGAGATAACGAACGGATGTAAGCTTGTCAGTTGAGTAATACAATTCTTTCCTTTGATCATGAACATAGCTTAAAGCTAGGGTAATACCAGCCTTTTACTAAAGTAATAATCTCCTCACGTCCTTTCATCACCCTTTTCTCGCCCTTTGGCAATATACCGGGAGGGTGATGGATGGTTGTGGAGTGGGGTACGAGGGATTATTAGGGATACAAAACTATGGGATAACTATTGTTTTACCTTGGGAAAATGTACGTTGTGCGGAAAAAGTATTTATGGGCCGTTTTAAAGTGTTGGACGTTAATTTGAGGGGAGGTAAAGAACTTGTCTATGTCTATTCTTATTTGAACAGTTGTATAAAACCGTAAGAGAAGCTATGGAGATACTCTCGAGAAACTACCTCTTTTTCGAAGATCATTCGAAGATTATTCAGAGCTTCCTCATACGGGCATGGATGAGCAACGTTTGATCTTCGAATGAACTCTGAACGAGGGGTATTATTTGATACTTATCTGTACTTTATTTGGGATATATTTGTGTATGAATTCCACAAAAGCAAAACTTCCTCTAGAATTTCCAGAGGAAGACAAAAGTTTAAAGGGTAGGTTTATTCTTCTTGGGAACGTAATGTCACATTCATATCATCTATGTCTGTGTTAGAAGACACTATTATTTAAAATTGGTGGGATAGAAAATATTCCCTGAGTTTGCGTATGCCCCCGTATTTGAGTGTTTTTACCGTGTTTAAGGAAATATTCACGAGAATGGCAATTTCTTTGTTGTCATAACCGGATAGGACTAAGCGCATGATGTGTGCGGTTTGGGATGGCAGTTGGTTAATGGCGTTTATAAGAATTTGGTTAGTTTCTTCTTCAATCATAATATGAAGGACTTCCGGGGTTTCTTCATCTTCTTGAAGAGGAATTTTACTGTATTTATTGTTTTCGTTTTTAGAAGAACGCAGGTACGTGAGGGCTTCATTTTTGATCATGGTGAATAAAAAGCTATCTAAATCTTTGATTTGGTCTATATGCTCTTTCTTTTCCCAAAATTTATAGATGACGTTCTGCGTGATATCTTGTGCAGAGTCCGGATCTACGAATCGGGAAGCCACGGAAAGAAGCGAGGCGTAATGTTCCCGAATAAATTTTTCTAACTTCGTATAATCTTTCATCTGCTTGCGTTTGTGGGATTTATGTTTGTTGTTGCAAATATTGCTTATTTTTTTAAGAAAAAAAACGAAAAAAGTTGATTTTTTATTCATCCCGATTTTGGATAGCCGCGTCTATATATAAAACGAAGATGTAAAATGGAATGTGATAGAGTACGAAAGTTAGCGAGAATAATTGTGCAGGTTCGATTGAAGAATGTAAGTGATGCGGATCGGGCTTATCTGAATGATTGGTTGGATGAGGATGAGAGGAATCGAATAATGTATAAACGAATTGTGCGGGGAGAGTGTATTGCTAGGCGTCTTCGTCAAGAGGATGAAATTAGTAAATCCGTTAATTATATTGAGGTTGAAAAATCTGTTATTCATTTACTGAAAAACAGGAAACGGGAACGATGGTTTCGTATTGGTTCTTGGGGAGGAACAGTTGCTGCCTGTTTGATCGGAGTCGTTTGGTATGTTACATTCGGAGAAAGGGAGAATGCCGGAATGGTAAATGATAAGCCTTTGGAACAGATATATGTTGCTTCGTTGCCGGAAAAGAATTTAGAGACTGTTTTGGTGTTGGCAGATGGTTCAAAGATTGATTTGGAAAGACAGGTATCACGGTATATTTTGCAGGAAAATGTGATAATAGAGGGAGAGAAGGGCCAATTAGCGTACCGGGAGCAGGAGAAAATCCAATTAGAGTGTGAAGTGTTAAATAAAGTGATAACGGGTAAAGAGGGTTACTTTCTTTCTTTGAGTGATGGCACTCGTGTTTGGTTGAATGGAAATTCTGAGTTGGAATTTCCCGTGAGTTTCGTGAAAGACGAAAGGGTGGTGACCCTTCGAGGGGAGGCGTATTTTGAGGTTGCGAGGGATGTTGAATCACCTTTTATAGTACAAACTAGAGGTTTATACACGAAGGTATTGGGGACATCTTTCAATGTAAAAGCTTATGATGACGAACCGGAAGTAAGTACCACGTTATTGTCCGGAAAAGTTGAGGTTTGTTTGCCGGGAGACGTGGGGGATTCTTTGGCTTACGCGACGTTATCACCGGGGATGCAAGCTAGGGTATATGCGAATCGCGATGAGATTGCGCTTAGGAAAGTTGTGGCAGAAGATGCGATTGCTTGGAGGGAAGGTAAATTTATTTTTACAGATGAGGAAATGTCCGTTGTTTTGCATGTGCTGGCAAGATGGTACGGGGTGAACTTTATTCAGGAGGGAAAGTGTAGGGATTATACTTTTAGTGGAATGGTTAGTCGTGATGAGCAGTTGACGGCAGTTTTGGAGATGTTGACAATTGCCGGGGGGCCTCGTTTTGATATAAAGGGAAAAAAT
>DYVS01000047.1:0-8208 GCA_020743075.1 Butyricimonas virosa
CGTGAATAGTTTTTCATCAACCCCGTTGACAAACCGCCATTCGGGATAATGATAATCTTATTATCGGGAGTCGCCAAAATCGTATTAAATATCTGAATTTCTCTCACAGTACCACTCTGTCCCTGAGCCTCGATCGTATCTCCAACCTTAAACGGCTTAAACAACAAAATCATCACCCCACCGGCAAAATTCTGTAAAGTACCGCTTAATGCCATACCAATGGCAACACCGGCAGATGCAAACAAGGCTATAAACGAGCTCGTTTCGATACCCAACACCCCGATCACCACGATGATCAACAATAACGTTAACGTGATATTCACCAAACTCTTTACGAACGTAGATAGAGAAGCCTCCACATGACGTTTTTCCAATATCTTCGCCAACAACTTGTTCAATCGCCGGACAATCCAGCGTCCCACAAGGAACACTACGATAGCCAACAAAATTTTAGAGCCAACCGAAATTCCCAAATCGATCATCTTGGTCAAAAACACATCTAATGACACATTAGAAGTACTTGTAAATAATTCTTTCATACACCTAAATTTATATATTAACAATTTATATTCGTCTCCAACATCATACGACATTTCTCTTGAACATCCGGCAGGAAACGATCGAACAACTCCTGTAACCGATCCTGATTTCTCTCGAAAAAGACGATAGCCGCCTCCGGACCAACCCCTAAATTTTTATATTCCACCATAATTTCCAGTGAACGCTTAATCCCGGAAAGAGATGCATAACGCACCAATCGATTCGTCAGGATAAAATGCCACAGAAACCCTTTAAAACGCTCCGGTAAGTAACGATAATTCAAAACTAATGCCCTATAAAACCCCAAAGCGAACCACCTCAACGACTGCCCGGAATAACTCCGAAAACGCCTTGCTAATAAATGATCAAAATAAATATCCGTCAAAACGCCTGAGTAACGCCCGAAACCACCTCGCAACATATCTACCACCTCCCGAACCACAGGATGATGATCCGTATAATTATCAATCTCCCGGTGTAACAGAATACCCTCCCGAAAACCCAACGGATAATTCTCGTAAGCCCGTCCCTTAACTGCATCCCCGACAAAATTTCCGATCTGAACTCTCCGATCATCTCCCGAGAGGAATATATGTGCTAAATAATTCATTCCTTGGTTTACGTTTTTATCTAATAACAAGTTTCAAGTTTTTCGGACTTTTTTTAACACGAATCCAAAAGCAAAAATAACAAAAAAAGACAAACCCTTCTCCCGAATTCCCTATCTTTGTTGACATTATTGGTAACTAATTGAATATGAATAGAACATTAAAATTTAACACGCTATATATCGGGATTCTTTTACTGGGCCTCGCTTTTTCGTCCTGTACCTCATCCAAACAACTCGCCATCCAGAAAAGTAAAACCGCACAGCTATCCCGCAAGCTGGGTTTCACGGTGAATCGAAAAGACGATCTACCCCTACTGGAAGAGGTCAGTCAATGGCTGGGAACTCCCTACCGGTATGGTGGAACCACCCGCACAGGAGCCGATTGTTCGGGTTTCGCAGGAGCCGTGTATAAAAACGTTTACCATAAATCTCTACAACGTACGGTTGTTAATATCTATAATAAAGACTGCCAGCGTATAGGAAAACGTCGTTTGAAACCGGGAGATCTTGTCTTTTTCAACTTCTCCAAACGGAAAAAAAGAACCCTCAACCACATGGGTATCTACCTCAAAAACGGTTACTTCGCTCATGCCAGCACATCAAAAGGCGTCATGATCAACCACCTAAGCGAAAATTACTATAAAAAAGGGTGGCGTAAATCCGGCAGAGTATGGTAATTCATAAAGTATAAAAGGGGAAAAACTTACGATAATCCCCTTTCATATAATAAAACCTTCAATCAGACAAACAAATTCACGTTTGCCTCCTCTGCCCGTTCCAGATAAGTCGCCACACCGCCAACATTTACCCCGTCAATCAACTCCTCTTTCGTGATTCCCATCACGTCCATGGACATCTGGCAGGCTATAAACTCAACCCCATTGTTCCGGGCCTGTTCAATCAAACTCTCCAGCGAATCGATCTGCTTATTACGCATCACCTTCCGCATCATCCGGGTTCCCATCCCCAGCATATTCATCTTCGATAAAGACAACTTACGACTTCCGGCAGGCATCATCATTCCGAACATCTTGCCCATCGTGTCTTTTTTCACGGCATCAGCACGCTCCTTCCGGATCACATTCAACCCCCAGAAGGTGAAAAACATCGTTACTTTCCGCCCTGTCGATGCCGCCCCGTTCGCAATAACAAATGACGCCAACGCCTTATCCAGATCATCACTGAACACAATCAGCGTCTTGTTGTTCCCCGCACCTTCCTTCACCACGGGACAAACTCCTGCCCCTTTCTCCAACACAGCCGTAATTATACCTTTTTCTTCCTTCACATCCACCAACTGGTTTCCCGTCATCTTTGCCCATGATGCCACATCCCGGGAAAATCCCAGGTCGGTCACTTTAATCTTCAAACGTTCCCCAGCCTTCAATTGCTCCATCCCTCCTTTCAACTTCATCACGGGTCCCGGACATTGTAAGCCACAAGCATCTATCGTGAGGGATTTCTTCTCCACTACTTTCTCCGGAGCTTTTACTTCCACCGGCTTTTTCGGTTCCGGTTCCGAATATTTTATCGGATTACATTGTTCCGCCATCGCAGTAGAATACGTCCGGTATCCTCCATTCAGGTTCACCACATCATAACCGTGTTGCATCAATACCCGGGCTGCAATATACCCCCGCAACCCGATTGCACAGAACACCACGATTGTCCGATCTTTCGGTAATTTTTGGTATTCTCCCCGTGAACCATCCAAGGAAATATTCACGGCTCCCTCGATACTTCCCATGGCAAATTCCTCCGCCGTACGTACGTCCACCAACATTACTTTGGATCGGTCCATATCTTTCAATTCTCGCCAACTAATCATCTTCACTTTTCCACTCAGCATATTATCCGCTACGAATCCGGCCATATTCACCGGGTCTTTCGCCGACGAGTAAGGTGGAGCATAGGCTTGTTCCAATTCCATCAGATCATAAATAGTCCCACCATTCCGAATTACGGCTGACATCATCTCCAATCGTTTATCCACCCCATCAATACCTACGGCTTGGGCTCCCAGTAACTTTCCATCTTCCGGCGAGAAATTAATCTTTATATCCATCATAATCGCACCCGGATAATACCCGGCATGAGATGCTCCATGCACGATAGCCTCTTTATAAGGAATTTGCAAACGATCCAACATCTTTGCAGACAACCCGGTTGCCCCCACGGTCAAGTCGAAAACCTTGGCAATGGCCGTACTAATAGAGCCTCTATATTTTTGATGATTACCATTCACCACGTTGTCTGCACAGATACGTCCCTGTTTATTGGCTGGTCCCGCTAAAAACGCCAGAGACGGACAACCACTCACCGGATTAGGGAACTCGATTGCGTCACCCACGGCATAAATATCCGAGTGAGAAGTCTGTAAAAACTCGTTCACCTTGATTCCCCCAGTCTCCCCAATCTCTAATCCAGCCTCACGTGCCAGTTTCACATCCGGACGTACCCCGATAGAAAGTAATACCATATCAACCTGCAACACCAACCCGCTTTTCAACACCACGTCAATACCGTCCTCCACGGGGCGGAACGCTGTCACCGCTTCTTGCAAATGCAAACCAACGCCTTTCGATTTGAAATGTTGATGTACCACGGTCGCAATCTCGTAATCCACCGGAGTCATCACTTGATCAGCCATTTCCACGACCGACACTTGAATCCCATACTCGTGCAAGTTCTCCGCCATCTCCAGACCAATAAACCCAGCCCCCACGATCAATGCCCGTTTCACGTCATTCTCCTCGATATACTCCTTCACCCGATCCGTATCATTCACATTACGCAAGGTAAAAATTCCCTCCGAATCAATTCCCTCTAGTGGTGGACGAACAGGAGCCGCTCCCGGCGACAAGATCAATTTATCATACGTCTCTTCATAAAGTCCTCCCGAATCCAAATTATGTACCGTAATTGTTTTCTTTTCCGGGTTTACACGCTCCACTTCCGAACGCACCCGAGCCTCAATATTAAATCGTGCGACAAAACTTTCCGGTGTTTGCACGAAAAGATTCTCCCGTTCGTAAATCAACTCTCCAATATAATAAGGTAAACCACAATTGGCATAAGAGATGTAATTACCTCTCTCGAACATAATAATTTCAGCACTCTCATCGAGCCTACGCAAACGGGCTGCCGTTGAGGCACCACCCGCCACACCACCAACAATCAAATATTTCATACACGCTTAGATTTTAGGGTTATATATACTTTTCAATTATTTCCTGTAACTGTAATGCTTGAACCACCCCACTATTATTCCACAACACCTTTCCTTGTTTAAACAACATCAACGTGGGCACGGACTGGATATGATACAAATACACCGGTTGTCGGTTAGCTGGCACATCCACGTCTATCTTCAAGATGATTACCTTATCACCCAGCCTCTTTTTCACATTCTCCAAAATCGGATGCATCATCTTACACGGCCCGCACCACGTAGCAAAAAAGTCCACCAATACCGGCTTTTCTCCATTAATTAACTCATTGAATTTATCCATAATATCACATTTTAATTTATACTACTTATAACGTCCGTTCTCCCGTAAAGTTCACGGACTTACTTCGTGCATTTCATCATGCACCGCATGGCCTCCGTGACATGATCACTCGCCATACTATAAAAAGCATTACGCCCCTCCCGCCGAATCAATAGGATTCCCTTCGCCTGCATATCTGTCAGGTGATGAGAAATCAACGCCTGACTACATCCCATCCGGTCACATATATCCGACACACTCATCTCACCGTTTTTCGAGAGTAAACATATAATCTTTAGCCGATTCGGGTGTGCCACCGCTTTCAACACGTAAGCCAACTTTTCCAATTCTTCCTGTGTAAAGCATTCTGTTTCCATATTCTCCTTTTTTTAATAAACAAATATATAAACATACATTTGAACATACAACGCTATAAAGAATATTTAACACACCTCATTTGCCTTAAAGATCTCTCTATCTTCAAAATTTCCACAATATTCCCTCCTAAATTTTATCTCAAAAAACAATATATAATAAAGTTATCCGCTAAAATCCGTAATTTTGTAACCAACAAATGATCATTGACTTATGTGGAAATATTACGCATTATTATCGGCCCTTTTTGTTACATTAATAGCAATATTCGCAAAATCGGGGTAATGGTTCCTAATTTCAAAGAAATATCTATTTTGAGCAAAGAAATGAAATGTATTAGTATTCACTGTTTCGCGCTCACGGAATCTGATATAGACAATGCACCCACTGCTGTTTGCCGGAATTTCGCCCCACTTTACGGTATTAACGAAGAGGCCTCAACAGGAACCTCCAATTGCGCTCTGGCCTGTTATCTTCACAATCTTGGGATAAGACCACAAAGATATATCTTTGAACAAGGACATATCTTTCCAGTGTTTCCAGAATCATTGTTGAGCTAAAAACGGATACTGATATTCTTGATGTCAGAGTTGGTGGTGACAGGATTATAGAAGGTGTATTGAACAAAAATACTAGCATTTGGGAGTAAATATTGAGCCACAACAAAAATAAACCCGCTATAACTTTTTATGTTTTAGCGGGTTATAAAATCAATTCGTGATCCGGTTGGGATTCGAACCCAAGACCTACGGCTTAGAAGGCCGTTGCTCTATCCAGCTGAGCTACCGAACCGAGTGTTATTCAATTTTGACGGTGCAAAGATAGCGCTTTCTCGTATAAATACAAATATTCGCACATATTTTTTTAGATTAAAATGAACTCCTAGCGCATCATTACCCGTTATACACTTAACAAAGACAAAATTTCATTCGCTTTCGTAAAACTTTATTCTTAAACTCTCGTAAAACAAGCTATGAATTTTCTTTTTGCGGAACAAGATTAAAATTATATATTTGAAAAACGATAATAAGTCAAACATTAAAATTGAAACACTATGGCAAAAATAACATTAGCAGGTAATAGTATAAATACAAAAGGTAATCTACCTTCAGTTGGTTCAGTCGCTCCCGATTTTTCATTAGTAAAAACGGATTTATCTGAATTAACCTTGACAAGCGAAAAAGGTAAACGCATTGTTCTAAATATTTTCCCCAGTCTTGACACCAGCGTATGCGCAACATCCGTACGCACGTTCAATAAACTTGCGGCTGAAATGGGTAATACGATTGTATTGGCAATCTCTAAAGATCTTCCTTTTGCACACGCTCGTTTCTGTACCACAGAAGGAATTGACAAAGTAATTCCTCTTTCTGCATTCAGAGATCATACTTTCGGTGACAAATATGGAGTGGAAATGGTAGATGGACCTTTAGCCGGATTATTGGCTCGCTCCGTTGTTGTTATTGATGAAAACGGAAAGATCATTTACGAAGAACTCGTTCCGGAAATCACTCACGAACCTAACTATGATGCTGCTTTAGCTAGCTTAAAGAAATAGTTCATAAAGTTTATGAACTTTACAAACAAAAAGGGGCTTTCGCCCCTTTTCTTTTCATTTAGCACGCTCCAACTGAACAGTGAAGTGACGCATTAACGGTGCTTCCCAAGTAATTTGGAAACCACGAGTAATCTGCTCACGACGATCAAATACATTCTTCAATGCAACGGCAATCACGTCCATGTGGTTGTTCGTGTACACTCTTCTCGGGATAGCCAAACGAAGAAGATCCAAACCACCGAAACGATTCTCACGAGTCACCGGATCACGGTCAGCCAAAATATAACCGATCTCGCAACCGCGAATACCAGCCTCCAAGTATAATTCAACGGTCAACGTTTGAGCCGGGAACTCTTCTTTCGGAACATGAGTCAACACTTTCGGTGCATCAACAAACAATGCATGACCACCTGCAGGACGTTGGTAAGGAATTCCAAATTCATCCAAACGTTTTGCCAAATACTCTACTTGTTTGATACGAGTTTCCAAGTTATCAAATTCGGTATTTTCATCCAAACCGATAGCTAAAGCATTCATATCACGCCCATTCATACCTCCGTATGTCAGGTAACCTTCGTATTGTACGCAGAAACCTTTAGCTCCCTCAAACCAGTCTTGGTGACGAGTTGCAATGAATCCACCCATGTTCACGATTGCATCTTTCTTCGCACTCATGGTCATACCATCTGCGTTATCGAACATTTCTTTCACGATCTCTTTAATCGTCTTGTTCTGATAACCTTCCTCACGAGTTTTAATGAAATAAGCATTCTCAGCGAAACGAGCAGAATCGAACAATACACGTTTGCCATATTTATCCGCAATAGCACGAACTTCCTTGATATTCTTCATCGAAACAGGTTGTCCACCAGCCGTGTTATTCGTTACAGTTACAATGATAAACGGAATCTTATCAGCATGTTCTGCCAATACTTTTTCCAATTTTTTCGGGTCAAGATTTCCTTTAAAAGGAACTTCCAACTGGGTATCTTTTGCCTCGTCGATCGTCACATCCCAAGCGATAGCCTTACGACCTTCGATATGACCTTTCGTCGTGTCAAAATGAGAGTTACCCGGTACAATATCACCCTCTTTTACAAGATAAGAGAAAAGCACGTTCTCGGCTGCACGTCCCTGATGAGTCGGGATCACGTAATCGAATCCAGTCAAACGGCTAATCATGTTTTTCAAGTTAAAGAAAGAAGATGCTCCGGCATAACTTTCATCACCCAACATCATACCTGCCCACTGGCGGTCACTCATCGAACCGGTTCCAGAATCGGTCAACAAGTCGATATACACATGCTCTGCACGTAATTGGAACACGTTATAATGAGCCTCTTTAATCCATCGTTCTCTTTCTTCGCGAGTACTTTTACGAATGGGTTCTACCATTTTAATCTTCCACGATTCTGCAAAAGGTAATTCCATAATCTTTAAACTTTAAATAGTTAATGATATAAATTAATTGTAATATAATTCTCAAGAAATGACCGGAAGGCCATTAATAATAAGTATGTAAATGGGGGTACGAAAAACCGCCACCTTTAACAAACAAAGGTGTCGCGCTTCTTAATATTCAAGAAAAGTTTACTGACTAATATGACGCTTTTATCTTTCATCGTAGCAAATTT
>DYVS01000048.1:0-10576 GCA_020743075.1 Butyricimonas virosa
CAGGCAGTTTTATAAAAAGTTAATTTTGAAAGTGACTCCTAAAATGCAATATCCCGGTGGGGAAGAAGCGATTGAACCGCTTTATTTCCAAGGTGAGAAGGTGAAGGGAACCAATTACCCGGTGGTGGAATACAAAGGAAACACATTGGGAACTTATAATTTATCATTCCCTTATCGTGATGGTATGCAAAAAGGGGTACTAATCGCTGATATTGAGGCGATCATGGGAAATAAAACTGTTGCGTTTACTCCGGCTATATTAAACACGAATGGGGTGAAGGAATGGAAAACATATATGTATTCTCTACCGAACAATCCGGATGCAATTCCTTTGTTTACCGAAACTTTTGTGAAAGATGTTCCGGCAACAGGTGTGGGAATCATTAGCGGGTACGTGTTATTCCCGTTATCTAAATCCGTAATTACAGATGCGCAGAAAAAATCGTCTGTCATGGCACAGGCTGCCCAAGAAATGAAGAAAATTCTGGCAGACAAAAATGCCAAGATTACCAATATGTTAATGTACGTTTCCAGCTCCCCGGAAGGACCGGAAAGATTAAACAAGAATTTGACCACGAATCGTTTCAATACGGCCAAGGCTTATTTCATGAAAGATTTGGGGTTGGCTAACACGCCGATGGCAAAAGATACTAAATTTATCGTTTCCAACACGGTGAGCGAGAATTGGGAAGGTCTGTATATGTTATTGAATGATTCCAACTTGAAGAATAAGGCACAAATCGTGAAGGGTTTGCAGAATGCCCCGAATTTACAGAAACGGGAGGCTGTTTTGGAATCATATATTAAGACTGTACCGGAATTGAAAGATGTGATTCTTCCGACATTGCGGCGGGCTGATTTCTATATTTTCTATACCATGCCTGAAGTGATGCAGGTGGAGGATCAGGTGACGACTTATTACGTACCTCAATTACAAGAGACTTCAGTTTTGTCAGCTCGTACGGATGTAAATTTGTTGAATGATTTGGCTGTCATAGCTATCCGTAACAAGGATTACAGAAAAGCTAAAAAGTTATTGGAATCGGCAGCTGTAATTAATCAAAAACCGGAAGTGCTGAATAATCTTGGTATTGTTTATCAAAATGAAGGGAATAATACTCAGGCTAAAGATATGTATACGAAAGCTTCTATAAAGAATGAGGCGAAGTATAATTTGGGAATGTTGTTATTGAAAGATAAAGAGTACAATAAAGCTATTCCTTACTTGAAAGCGATGCCGAATGTGAATCTGGCTTACGCTCAATTGATGGCTAATGATAATCGTGCCGCTTTGGAGACATTGAAGAAATTGAATCTGACGGAAGGGTATGAGTATTACATGATGGCCGTGGCTGCAGCAAGAGTAAAAGATGTACAGGTAATGGCTGTTGCTTTACAGAAAGCTATACAACTTGACCCGGAATTGAAAGAGAGGGCAAGTACCGATAAAGAATTTTATCCTTATGCTCAAGAAAGTATTTATTTGGATATTGTTGATTAAAATTGTTTGACTTTGCATTTTAAATCGGGCCGTAGCGGGAGCTATGGCCCGATTTGTTACAGGTTGCAAGTTACAAGTTATGACGAACCTGTAACCTGTTAACTTGTAACCTGTAACTTTGTGAAACAATTCATTGTTTCACAAAACCTTATCCGGATTCTGTTTGATGAAGTCACCCCAATCCTTGCATTTGGGGTTTCCCGTGGTGGGTAAGTTACCTTGTAGGTGGTGGCAATAGGCGATGGCGATGGCATCCGTTTCATCTAAGGTTGAAATGGTGGTCGGAATCGTCATGAATTTGCCTAGCAGAAGAGCGATCTGCTCTTTGGAAGCCTCTCCTGTTCCCGTGATGCTCATTTTAATTTTCTTCGGGGCATATTCGAAAATGGGAATATTCCGTTGTAGGGCGGCAGCGATAGCTACACCCTGTGCACGTCCGAGTTTCAGCATGGACTGGATGTTCTTACCGTAGAATTGTGATTCGATAGCCAATTCATCCGGATGGTAAGAATCAATGACTTGCAGTGTGCGTTGAAATACTCTTTGCAGTTTGAGATACGGATCACTCATTTTTTTCATGTCAACGACTCCCGATACAACAAGTTCCGGTTTGCAATTCTTTCCGGTTGTTTTAAGAATTGCATATCCCATGAAGTTTGTACCGGGGTCTATTCCCATGATTAGTTTTTCCATCTATCAGTTTTAGATTACAAATATAGCGAAAATCTGTCAGAATCTCGATTTATCCAATTTCTTCGAGAGTAGTACTGAAATATAAAAGATCCTCACCGAATACATCTACCAGCATATGTAATAATTTGTCCTTGTAGTTTTCTATAAAGATAGTGTATTCTTCGGCAGAAGGGAATATGAGTTGTAGGGATAGGGACAGGCCTTCTCCTTCACGAATCATGACACGGGTAAATAGTATGTCATTACAAAGGTTTTTGCCTTTGAGATAAGCGATGTAACCACCCCGGATAACCTGAATGAATTCCTCAGCAATGTTTTCGTCAATACTGAATGTCGTGTTGTATATAAATCGCATGTTTTAAACTAAAAGTTAAAAACTAAAAGATAAAAAATCCATGAAGGATTAACTTTTATCTTTTAGTTTTCAGTTTTTATCTTATATAGTCGGTACCCATAAACCCGCGGAGTACATCCGGTACCCGGATACCTTCCGGAGTCTGGTTGTTCTCCAGCAAGGAGGCCACGATTCTCGGTAATGCCAGAGCGCTACCGTTCAGCGTGTGTACCATGGTCGTTTTCTTGTCTCCTTTATCCCGGAAACGTAATTTCAGACGGTTTGCTTGGTACTCTTCGAAATTGGAAACAGAGCTGACTTCCAGCCAACGGTCTTGTGCTTTTGAATACACTTCAAAATCGAAGGTTAGGGCAGAGGTGAAACTCAAATCACCACCGCATAGACGTACGATACGATAAGGTAATCCTAACTTGATTAACAGTCCTTCCACGTGTTTCACCATGCCGTCAAGAGCCTCGTAAGACATTTCCGGACGGGTGATCTGCACGATCTCTACTTTATCGAACTGGTGCAGGCGGTTCAACCCGCGTACGTCTTTTCCGTATGATCCGGCTTCCCGGCGGAAACAAGCGGAGTAAGCCGTGTTCTTGATCGGTAACTGGTCGGCGTCCACGATCATATCCCGGTAAAGGTTGGTTACAGGCACTTCTGCCGTGGGGATAAGATATAGTTTGTCCTCGTTCACGTAATACATCTGTCCATCTTTATCGGGCAACTGACCGGTACCGAAGCCTGAATCTTCATTAACGACAAGCGGAGGCTGCACTTCTTGATAGCCCGCTTTGGTGTTTTCTTCCAAGAAGAAGTAGATTAAGGCTCTTTGTAAACGGGCTCCCATACCTTTGTAGACGGGGAATCCGGCACCCGTGATCTTCACTCCAACCTCGAAATCAATCAACTGATACTTTTTCGCCAGGTCCCAGTGGGGAAGTTGTCCTTCTTCATGGGCAGGCACGTTATCACTGATTTTCACGATTACGTTGTCCGCATCACTCTTTCCGGGAGGTACTGAGTCATGTGGTAAATTCGGTAAACGAACGATGAGTGAGTTCAACTCGTTCTGGGTGCTATTATGTTGGGCAGTCAAGGCTGCAATCTCTTCTTTCAGACGGGTTGTATTAGCCCTTGCTTGCTCGGCTTCCTCTTTTTTCCCTTCTTTCATCAAGGAACCGATTTGCTTGGAGATGCTATTCATTTCGGATTGCTTGTTATCCGATTCTTTTTGTAAATTCTTTCTCTCGTTGTCGAGAGCGATAATCTTCTCAACTAATTCCTTGGCATCAAAGTTCTTAACGGCTAATTTTCGAATCACCGTGTCTTTGTTTTCCTGAATAAATTTAAGGTTTAGCATCTCTGGTAATTTTAAATTTTAGATTTTAATTTTAAATCATCGAAACAAGAATATCCGTATTCTCATTTCGAGGTGTAAAAATAAAAAAAACTCCTGTACTTTGTAAGGACAGGAGCTTAAATATGTTCATTTTTCTACTTATTCAGCGATAGCCTCAATAGAAACGTAAGATTTGTTGTCTTGTTTTTTTCTGAAAACAACTTTTCCGTCGATCAATGCGAATAAGGTATGATCTCTACCGATACCCACGTTTAATCCCGGGTTGTGTACAGTTCCTCTTTGACGAACGATGATATTACCTGCTTTAGCAAATTGTCCGCCGAATACCTTTACTCCTAATCGTTTACTTTCTGATTCACGACCGTTCTTAGAGCTACCGACTCCTTTCTTGTGTGCCATATCGTTTTAAATTTTAGAAGTTACAAAATAAATTAAGCGTTGATAGCTTCGATTTGAATCTGGGTCATACATTGACGATGACCGTTTTTCTTACAATATCCTTTTCTTCTCTTTTTCTTGAAAACTATTACTTTGTCAGCTTTCACGTGAGATAATACCTTTGCCGTAACTTTAGCTCCTTCTACAACCGGAGTTCCGATTTTAATGTCACCTTCGTTGTCTACTAAAAGCACCTTGTCGAATTCAACTTGAGCGCCTTCTTCTGCAGTCAGTCTGTGAACATAGACTTTACGGTCTTTTTCAACTTTAAATTGTTGTCCTGCGATTTCTACAATTGCGTACATTGTTCTATTTCATTATTAAGTTAATACAATGGGGTGGGATTCTTCCACTTGTTGTACCCCTGAGGTTAAATTTTCGCTCGGCAAAAGTAATAATTGTTTTTGTACGAACCAATAGTTTACCGAAGTTTTATCAATAATTTTATCTTTCCTCAAAAAACACTAACTTTGACGGGATTTCAGAAAACAGAATGGTTATGAAACATATTGCACGGCTGATATTGAAGATATTCGGATGGAAACTCAAGGGCGGCTTGCCCGCGGATAAAAAAGCGGTAGTCATATCCGTACCGCATACTTCCATTATGGATTTTATCTGGGGAAAGTTGACTTTTATAAGTCAAGGTGTTCCTACTTATATTTTAATGAAGAAGGAGTTTTTCTTTTTTCCGTTAGGACCGATATTAAGGGCTTTGAACGTGATTCCTGTTGATCGGGGGAATAAGGAGAATCATATCGTGGAGAGAATGGTGGAGGAATTCAAAAAACGGGATGTTATGTATTTGACTATAACCCCGGAGGGGAGCCGGAAAAAACGGAAGAAATGGAAAAAGGGATTTCTGGTGATAGCTAAGGAGGCCGGGGTTCCGGTGTATCTGGGACGTATTGATTACAAGGATAAATATTGCACGTGGGGCCCCCGCTTTGAACCGACGGGTGATCCGGATGCGGATTTGAAATATATCATGTCAACATATAAGGATGCGAACCCGCGTCACCCGGAAAACTTTTCTGCGGGCGATTAACAGAAATCATTATTGTATAATAAATAATAGTATATATGAATGTTGCGATCGTACAGGCGCATTTGGAATGGGAGAATGTACCGGTGAACTTGAAACTTTTTAACAAGCGGATAGCAGCGATAGAAGGAGCAAACATAATCGTTTTACCCGAGATGTTTGCGTCGGGATTTACCATGAAGGGGAAAGAACGGGTAGCGCCTTTTTACGAGGCTGTTTACCAATGTATGCAGGAATGGGCAAGGGAAAAAGATGCGTTGATCATGGGATCGACCGTTTATTTTGAAGACGAGCATTACTACAACCGTTTGCTGGTGGCCTTTCCGGATGGTAAAATCTTGCATTATGACAAGAAGCATTTGTTCACGATGGGAGAGGAAAAAGAGCATTTTACGGCAGGGAATGAGTTGTTGGTGTTTGATTACCAGGGAGTAAGGATCGCACCGTTCATTTGTTATGATTTACGTTTTCCCGTGTGGAGTCGTAATACGTGTGGTTACGACTTGGCCGTGTACGTGGCCAACTGGCCGGAGGCAAGGAGGCAACCGTGGCAAATTTTATTAATGGCCAGGGCAATCGAGAATCAATGTTACGTCATTGGGGTGAACCGAGTGGGCGAAGACGGGGTAGGATTGAATTATTCCGGTGATTCGGCAGTTATTTCTCCTAAAGGGGATGTATTGGTTGCTTGTGAACCTTTTGCCGACGAGGTGAAACAGGTAGATATTGATTTGAAAGCTTTACGGGAATTTCGTGTGAAGTTCCCCGTGTTGGAAGATCGGGATGAATTTACAATTGAAGATTAATAATAACAGCTAAAAGTAAAGCATGAAAAGGATGTTTTTGGCAATAATCGGATTAAGTATGATGTTCGATTTAAGCGCACAAAAGAAGGTTTTAACCATGGAAGAGGCCGTGGTTGGGTATCATTTATATCCCCGGTCCAAGTATATTCAATGGCAAGGCGACAAGAATCAGTTGACCTATCTGGACCGGGAAGGTTTGATGGGTGAATCTGTCGATAAAGGTGAAAAGAGTGTACTGCTCACGGTGGCGGAATTGAACAGGATCTTGGGAGCCGAATTGAGAGGATTTCCTAATTTTTCTTGGTTGGATGATAATACTCTGGTGATTGCTCGTCAAGGGAGTATTTACCACATTGACGTTGCCAAGAAACAGGTGAAACAGAAATTTACTTTCCCGAAAGGGGCTGCTAACGAGACTTATTCTAAAGCGGGTAATGTGTATGCGTACACGATCGATAATAACTTGTATTACATGGACGAGCGTGGGAATAGTTATACCGTTACTGCGGACGAGGACAAGAATATCGTGAACGGGCAGGTGGTTAGCCGGAATGAATTCGGAATTACGGGTGGTATTTTTTGGTCTCCGGACGGAAAGAAACTGGGATTTTACCGTAAAGACGAGAGCCAGGTAACGAATTTCCCGTTGTTGGATATCAATACTCGTACGGGTGAGTTAAAAGAGATTAAGTATCCAATGGCTGGGATGAAATCCGAGTTGGTGAGTCTTGGGGTTTATGATATAGCTTCTGCTAAGACGACTTTTCTGGATGCGAATGATTTCGGACGCGAACAATATTTGACGGGAATTACTTGGGCTCCGGAGTCTGATATGGTATATATTCAGGTGCTTAACCGGGGACAAAATCATATGCGTTTGAATAAATATGATGCGTCAACGGGTAAATTGATCGCTACTTTATTCGAGGAAAAGTCCAATACTTACGTGGAACCGCAAAGCGGTTTGGTATTCTTGGCTAACAACCCGAAACAATTCATTTATTCTACGAATAACCGGGATGGTTTCATGAATCTTTACTTGCACGATGTGAACGGTAAATTAATTCGTCATCTGACAGACGTGGATGCGGACGTGGAATTCGTGGCTGTTGATCCTGCCGGGAAATATGTGTATTATCTTTCATCGGAAATCTCTCCGGTGGAGAAACAACTTTTTCGTGTAGAGGTAAAAAGCGGGAAGAAAAGCCGCTTGACAACAGAAGAGGGGTGGCACAATATTACGATGAGTGGTGACTGTGCTTATTTCGTTGATAATTATAGTAGCATCAAAGTACCTCGTAACGTGGATTTGACGACTAATACCGGAAAGGTTGTACGTCGTTTGCAGGAAGTGGAGAATCCGAATAAAGATTATAATTTCGGGGAGATTACGTTGGGTAAGATTAAGGCGGATGATGGTAGTGATTTATACTATCGTTTGATTAAACCGATGGATTTTGACCCGAACAAGAAATATCCCGTGATTCATTACGTGTATGGTGGACCTCATTCACAGTTGGTAACCAATACATGGAATGCTTCCTTGCGGATGTGGGAAATGTATATGGCTCAACATGGTTACGTGGTATTCGTGATCGATAATCACGGTACGCCGAACCGCGGTAAGGCTTTCGAGGATATTATTCACCGTCAGTGCGGACAGGTTGAAATGAAAGATCAGGTGAAGGGAATTGAGTGGTTGAAATCTTTCCCGTGGGTGGATGCGAATCGTATCGGGGTTCACGGTTGGAGTTACGGTGGTTTCATGACCATTTCGTTGATTACCAATTATCCTGATATTTATAAAGTGGCCGTAGCCGGAGGTCCTGTAATTGATTGGAAGTGGTATGAAGTGATGTACGGGGAACGTTACATGGATACCCCGCAGGAGAACCCGGAAGGATATGCTAAAACTAGCTTAATCGCCAAGGCAAAAGATCTGAAAGGTAAGTTGTTGATCTGTCAGGGTGCTGTTGACCCGGTTGTGGTTTGGGAGCAGAGTTTGAGCTTTATCCGGGAGTGTATCAAGAATAACGTGCAGGTGGATTACTTCCCTTACCCGTGTGCAGAGCATAACGTGATGGGACGGGACCGGATTCATCTGATGCAGAAAGTGACGAATTATTTCGAGGACTACTTGAAGTAATTGAAAATGAAGAATTGAAAATGGGGGTGTGGTAAAATCTTTTGCCACACCTCTTAATTTATAGTATCTTTTCGTAGAGGCGGAATCTGTGTAGTCCGTAGTCTCCCAAGCCTAAATCAATCGTGTCGATATAATTGAAACCGAATTTTTCATACAGCTTGATGGCGGGAATGTTGTTCTCGTATACATCGAGCCGGATAGCTTTCATGTGTAGCTCTTTTCCCAACTCACAGGCAAAAGAGATCAGTTTTTTCCCTACACCCGCTTTTAGGAAATCGGGATGAACCACGAGTGTGTGGATCACGAATATTTTGCTGTAATCCGATTCTATCCCCCAAAGTGCCTTATTGTATGCCGGTTCCGAATGATGATTTAAAATGATTGAACCGATAATCCGTCCTTCCAGCCTTACCACGTAAAGGTTTTGTTCGTTAATCCCGGTTTCTGCGATTTGCCGAACGGGATATACCCCTTTGATCCATCCGGGATGATTTATATCCGAGTCCAGAAAATCATTTAAATCATCGTATAGTTGTGCCAATTCATCAATATCTGCGTGTACACCTTTTTCAATAACCATTTTCGTCATTTTTAAATATACAGGCAAAGATAAATAAATTACTATCTTTGTACCGAATTTGAAAAGTCATTTTCAATTTTCATTTTTCAACTTTCAATTGTTTAGTCATGCGTATCGATATATTAAGTGTAGTGCCGGAATTACTGGAAAGTCCTTTAAATCATTCGATTATTAAACGGGCGAAAGAAAAGGGAATCGTGGAAATCCATATTCATAACATTCGGGATTGGTCGAAAGATAAACACCGGAAGGTGGACGATTATTCTTTCGGGGGTGATGCCGGGTTAGTGATGGCAGTTCAGCCTATTTTTGATTGTATCAACGAGTTGACTTCCCAGCGGCATTATGACGAGATTATCTATACGGCTCCGGATGCTCCTGTTTTTAACCAGAAGACGGCGAACGAATTGTCGCTGAAAGAAAATATCATGATTCTTTGCGGACACTACAAAGGTGTGGACCACCGGGTGCGTGAGCATCTGATTACGAGGGAAATATCCGTGGGTGATTACGTGTTGACGGGTGGTGAGTTACCTGCCTGCATCATGACGGATGCCGTTGTACGCCTGTTGCCGGGAGCCATGGGGGATGAAACTTCTGCCTTGACTGATTCTTTTCAAGATAACTTGTTAGCCCCGCCTGTATACACGCGTCCTGCTGAATTTAACGGGTGGCGGGTTCCGGAAGTCTTGTTATCCGGTAATCATGCCTTGATTGACGAGTGGCAGGAGCAACAAGCATTGGAACGAACGAGGGCTTTGCGTCCAGATTTGCTTGATGAATAGTTGTGGGCTTTGTGTGTAAATCCCGCTTATTTGGGCAGAGATCGTTTATATTAAGGAGTACTATTGCATCAAAAGAACGTTTTTACACAATAGTACCCCTTCTGGTAAACTCCTTCTATTTAATAATAACCATAATCATAGAATCCAGCACAACACTATAACCTTCATTGCTGATTCGTAAGGATATGGCATACTTACCTTGAGGAACGGAATGATTCCATGGCAACTGAATGACGCCTTTCTGAACCGAGGAAAACTGGTTTAGGATTTCCGGGTTGTTATGATCCGAGTCGATTCGTTCAATCGAATAACGGATCGGGTTCGTGCCTTGTACTCCTTCAAGAGATTGACTTTGCCACGGGATTTCGAATTTCTTCCTATGAGCATCGTCGTCATTGGCATCATCAAGATTTGCCTTGAATACCACTGAATCAGGATTGTATTTTGCATTATGCGTGAACAAGTACCCAACTTTTACATCTTGACATCCACCATATAGTAGGGTGGAAAGTAATATAATCATCCATATATATTTCATACGATTCATTTTATAATTCAACCCATGTAAACCTGTTTGACAGGGAATGTACCACCCCGTTATTTGTCTCTATGTCAGCCGAGGCAATGCTTGCCATCTGCCCGCTGACTTCGGCATGAATTTTTAGCCCCTCCGCTCCGATGTCGGGGATTCCGTTAAACTCGGATTGCGTGCGATATACCCGGAGCTTGACGTTATTCAGGGAATACACTTCCGTTCCTCCCGTGAGTGTTCCTTTTATTTCGTAGTCAAAAGACTCTTTCATCTTTTTCCCTTCGACCAGATAAGCGAGGATCATATTCCTGACGAGTTCCACGGGTATTTCCCGGATTGATTGG
>DYVS01000049.1:0-11204 GCA_020743075.1 Butyricimonas virosa
ACTGCTGTTACTAGATGCTGGGAACACATAAATCAAAGAAATCTTCGAAAGATCACAGCTTAAAGAAAATGAACCGAGTTGTATGGTAATGGATTAAAAAGAAGGTGCATCGTGCATTACGACACACCTCCCTCTTTTTCTGCCCAGGGTACTGATGTCATCATTTGTAGACGTTATTGCGCGTCATTCTATTATTTTTACGTAAAATCTTACTATCTTTGTCCATAGTATGAAATGAAATAAACTATGGAAAACAGATTAAATGTAGGAATCACGCACGGGGATGTAAACGGAATATCTTATGAGTTGATCATAAAATTGTTGGCAGAGAATCGGATTTGCGAGTTGTGTGTTCCTATCCTATACGGGTCGCCTAAAGTGGCAGCCTACTACCGGAAGGTATTAAATATTGAAAACTTCAGTCTAAACACGATTCGTGAGCCGGGGGAGGCAAATGGAAAAAGGTCTAATATCATCAACTGCGTGGATGATAACGTGAAGGTGGATCTTGGAAAAGAGACTCCCGAATCGGATCAGGCTACCATGATTGCCTTGAAATATGCTTTGGATCAGTTAGATCGAAACGAGATAGACGTATTGACGTTGGCCCCTCAAGGACCGAATGCTTTCTTCACGGAAGAGGCCGGATCATTGGTGGAATATTTGGGTAAGCGTTATAATACCACGGATATTATGTCCATCTTGGTGAGCGAGAAGATCAAGATGGGTTTCGTGACCGAACAAGTTAAATTGCGGGATGTGCCGCATCAGGTTACACAAAAGAATATTTTCAAGAAATTAATTTTGCTGGATGATACTTTGCGTCAGGATTTTACTATTTTGAAACCGAAGATTGCTGTTTTGGGTTTAAACCCTCAGGTGAATTGCGGTCAGAATGGGGATGAAGAAGTGAATATTATTATTCCGGCGATTGAGCGTGCCCGGGAAGAGGGAATTATGGCCATTGGCCCATTTTCTGCCGAGCGTTTCTTCTCGGAGAGAATGTACGAGAAATTTGATGCTGTTCTTGCCATGTATTACGATCAGGGCGTTGTGGCATTTAAGTCCGTGGATGAGGAAAGTGCTGCTTGTTATATTGCCGGGTTACCCGTGATCTGTTCGATGTCTTTAACTGATCCCCATTATGATATTGTTGGTCAGAATCTGGGGGATGAACAAGGACTTCGTAATGCTCTTTATTTGGCGATGGATGTTTGCGTGCATCGGGAACAAAATATAGAATTGCAGAAAAATCCGCTCCCACATTATGATATTGCCGCCAATAGTAATGAAAGTGATTTGAATGTGGAACAGATAGAAGGGGTGAGGGAAGAACTTGAGGATTAGTCCTTCTTGGTAAAAACAAAAACGGGATTCTTTTATATTGGAATCCCGTTTTTGTTTTTAGGCCTCTGCAACCAGTTCTGCTATATCTTTTACCGGGATTTCCAGTGAGGTTTTACCCAAAGTCTTTTTGCATAGGGGACAAGCCGTGACAATTACATCCGGTTGGTATGCCGCATATGCTTTCACGGTATCGCTACTGATTTTAGTTTTTTGCGTGGCATCAATAGCTGTGTTTGCCAAGCTTCCCCCGCAACAAAGTGATTTTTTCCCGTCATAAGCTGTCGGAATCTTTTGACTTACTTGTTTCAGTACACTTTCGGGAGCATCCACCACACCACAGCCTCTCCCCAGTTCACACGGATTGTGGAATACGGTTTTCAAATCAAGCGTGTTGACTTTCAATTTCCCTTCCCGGATCAGCATATCAATGTATTCCGTGTGGTGCATGACTTTTATATTCAACAGGTAATCTTCCTTGAATGTTTTGTAGCAGATCGGGCAGGAGGTGACTAGGATGTCCGCTTGTGAGGCGTCGATCATTTGCAGGTTTTTGTCCATGACCACTTGTGCTGCTTTCCAGTTTCCGGAAAGAGCTAACGGACGTCCGCAACAAACTCCGGCTTTTTCATCGATGAACGTGTAGTCCGCTTTTGCTTTCTCGAAAATCTGTTGCATGGATTTTATAATGCCCGGGGTAAGATGACTCATACATCCGGCAAAATAAGCAATTTTAGCAGGTTTCACTTCCGGTTGCGGGACATAAGCATACGTGTCTTTTGTGACTCTTAATATATCCGGCCTTTTGCTTTGGCGGATGGCATTCAGGTTGATACCCACGGGACAAGAGGCCTCGCAGCGTCCGCACATTAGGCAGTCTTCTGCTTGTCCGGCGTATTCCTCGTGATTACGCAGGCGACGAAGGAAGTAGACGGGTTGTGTATCATTTATATTACATGACGTGTTCAGTTGACAGGTGTTGATACATATTCCGCAACGGGAACAGGAATTAACTTGTATTTCACTGAATCCGTTATATTCTTTGCCTTGTTTTACACCCCAGTTTTTCAAGAAAATATAGACCATTTCAGTCGGTATGTGCATATACCTGGAGAAGGGTAATAGCAGAAATAATAACCCGAGCAAAGAAGAATAGAGCCACCAGGCAGGGTAGGATAGACTTTCCAAAGGTAGAAATCCACTGAAGAAGTTACCTGCGTTGTACGTGAGGAAGCTACCACCACCATTCAGCCCGCTTGTAAAGCTTTCTGCCAGAAAACGTACCGGGAAAATGAGCCAGAGGACCGTTAATATAAGCAGGTCGTAAGCCCGTTGTTTCGTGGTTTTCTTCATGCCGAAAATGCGGGAGCAGAAACGTTTGGTGACAGCCAGTAAGATTCCGATTAACAGGAACGTCAGTATCAGATCCATCAGGAATGCGAAAAATTCACTGTACGGGAAGGTTTCTTTTGCCGGGTGAAAATAACGGAAAAAGATAGCGAAATAAGGCGGGTTGAAAGCGCTGGTATGATAAACCATAGATTCGATTTTCCCGACAACGATCAACAAGAACCACCCGAAAGCGAAGGTCATGTGCATGTATCCCAGCATCGGGTTCGTCTTGAATATATTGTGATGCAACAAACTTTCCCGGAAAATTTCCCAGCCTGAACGAATGGTTTTAAAGCTGAACAAGCCTTTGCGAATTTTTTTACGTTCTTCTTTCGGAAAGCTCTTGATCCACTTGTAGTATCTCACACACAAGTACCCCAGTAGCACGACCAGACCGATCGTGAACGGCAGGACAAAGTGATCGTAATATATTTTGTTCGTGTATTCGTATTGCTGCATAGTAATTGGTTTCAGCTTTTCAATTTTGTTTTTATATAGTTGAGCATTTCTAAAATCATCTTCCGGGTTTCCACACCTCTCGGGCAGACCAACATACATTTCCCGCACAACATACATTTCTGTAATTGCTCTTTTGCCTCTTTATTTTCTCCTCTCTTCATGAGCATCTGTATCTTCCGGATGTTGAAGTCCGTGAGATTTCCTGCCGTACATCCTGCCGTGCATCCGCCACAGCCAATACATAATTTGCTGCTGGGAACGCCACGTGCAATATGTTCCGTCATGGATTTGTCGTTCGTATCGTAATTGATACTTCGTGTTTCCGATATGCTGTAACCCCAAAAATTGATCATCTCTTAATTTTAGATTTTAAATTTTAGATTTTAAATTGAGAGATTTAGTGATTCCATTCATTCTAAACTCTACATTTCAAATTCTAAATTCTTTTTATGTATTCTATAATGTTCATGGCTGCCGAGCGGGCATCAGCCAGCGTGTCGGTCAGGTTCATCGGGGCACTTCCGCATCCGGCCACGAAAACGCCTTCGACGTTCGTGTTGTTGTTGCGATAGTGCGGGTCTTGGGATTTGATGAAGCCATTGGGAGCCAAGTTCAAGCCTAGCGTGTCTGCCATCTGGCGACTGCCTTCCGAGGATTCCATGCCGACTAATAGGATCATCATGTCGAGCGTCATGCGCAAGGGTTTCCCGACAAGCGTGTCTTCGACCTTGATCTGTAATTGCTTGTTGAGATTCTCAGCGGCCTCAGACAATCTGCCTCGCACGAACTTGATATTGTATTTTTCCTGAGCCTCCCGGTACATCTCCTCGTAGCCCGGTCCGAACATACGCATGTCCATGTAGAAACAAAAGATTTCCGTGTCGGGTAATAATTCCCGAAGTTCAATAGCTTGCTTTACCCCGGTGATACAACAGAGCTTGGAGCAATGGTAATTACATACTTTTTCGTCACGGGAACCTACGCAATGGATGATGCCGATACGTTTGGGGGTATTCCCGTTTGCCATCTTGATCGAATGGTTGTAGAACATGTTTTCCAGTTCCACGGAAGTAATCACGTTTTCATATATCCCGTATCCGTATTCTTCCTTGCGGTGGGCGTCGAAAATTTTGAATCCCGTGGAAACTAGCAGGGAGTCACCTTCAAGTAAGCTGCCATCACTGAGAGGTACGAGGAATTTCCCTTCCTTGTTCTTCTCGATCTTCCGGGGTTCCATACCTAAATGCAACTGAATTTTCGGGTGATTCAAATTTTGCTTTAATATGTCGTTCAGGTCCTTGGCGAATTTTCGGTCAGGAAATAATTGATACCAATTATTCAGGTTACCGCCAGTCTCGTTATTTTTCTCGACTAATTCCACGTCGATTCCTTGACTTGCCAGTTGATGTGCGGCTTCGCAGCCTGCCGGGCCTCCTCCGATGATGATGACTTTTGCCATATATTATTTGAAAATTGAAAATTGAAAGTTGAAAATGAATGACTTCATGATTCTTTTTCCAATTTTGTGGTTTAACATTATAATTTTGAGACTCTCAGGTACGTGGGACATTTCGGAGCCCCGATGTCCTCTCCCCGGATGTTTTTGAATTTCGCTTCCGGATCGTACGGGATTCCCATTTTATCCAGCAAGGGTTCCACGGAAACTTGATGCATCTGCAACCCGATTTCCCACGGGTCATACCCCAGGACAAGTGCCGTGAGTTCCTCGTAAGTCAGCACGGGAATACCGTATCCGTCCTGTCCATAGGTGGTGCCTTCCATCTCGCTGATCGTGTATTGCCATTTATCCATGAACATGGCGCACCCCGGGCAGTTTGCCACGATAAAGTCGGGTTCGTAAGGTTGCATGGATTCAAATTTCTTTTTAGAGTTGGCCACGGAATATCCCCGGTTGGCCATCACGAGATACTGACGAAAACCGAAACCGCAGCAATGTCTTCTTTCCGGGTAATCGATTACATCGCCGCCCCAGGCATAAATCATACCGGATAATACGGCCGGAAATTCGGCTCCACCGATTCCTTTCGTGGGGAACATTTTCGAGTAATGACACCCGATGTGATCCACCCCTCGAAGAGGTCTTCCGGTGTGAACGTCTACCAGCTTGTATTTTGCCTGGGCAGCGATCTCGTTTCTGAACTTATAGATTATGTCTGATGTGTGAGCAAGATTTCTAGGTTTTTTGAATTCCCGTTTGGTGGCTTTCCAAAGGAATTCTCTGATTTTTTCTTCTACTTCCGGGTGATGGTGCCATGTCTCCAGAATCTCGGTATAAATACCGAAAGAAGTGATGCAGGAGGGAGTCATATTTTCGTACCCGGCCTCGGTCATAAGGGCAAAATGCCGGGCAACAACCGTCATGATTGTCTCTGCCGGAACGATGTCCGAGTGATAGCCAATCCCGGTGCAAGTCGTGTGTCGCGGATCATCAATAACATCCTTCCCCAGTTTATTCTTCATAATATCCAGGTAAGCCGATTCCGAACCCGGGAAGAAAGTCTGGCGGATACAACTTCTTGCGTAAAAATAGTGATCATCAGCAATCTCTTTCTGATAATCCTTCCATATCTGTTGTTTACCCTCTAAATTCATCTTTCAATTTTAGATTTCTAATTTTAGATTTCCCCGCACATTCCCATTCTAAATTCTAAACTTTAAATTTTAAATTCTTTTTACTGGTGTTTCCCGCTGTTTTCCATGTATGTTTTCAGGAAATAAGCCTCTTCCAGATCAACTTTCTCTTCGTCGGCCACGTGTTGAGAGCAACTGTCAATTTTTTCCAAGAATTCGGTTCCCCCGGTCACGTCGAAGATTTTTCGTAACTCATCCATGCTTTCCGAATCCACTTCCCGTAAAGCCCCGGCTCCCGGTTGACGGTAATTCGAATGCATACGTTCGTACACGTCGTCCAGATGCTCGTATATCCATTCCCACACGGGCCCTTGCTCAGGGTGCATTTCCGGTTTCACCAAGTCGGGGGTAACACAATATCCTCTTTTGAGGATGGATTCCCCGATCACGTGTTTAAGTGCGTATTGCTGACGCCCTTTTTCCGAATAGACAAAATACCCCAGTTCTTGTGATATTTTTCTTAATGCCATGATCACGAGGCCCGGCGTGTTGCAACGCGGGCAACGGGTTTTACAAGACATACATTCCCCGCAATACCAGATCGTGTCGCTTTTCAATAACTCTTCGATCTCTTCTTCATTCCCCCGTTGCACGGTTTCCACGATCACCCGCGGGTCATAGTTATAGAATTCGGCTGCCGGACAAATTGCCGTACACACCCCACAATTCATACAGCTATTTAGCCCTTCGATGAAATGAATATCTTTTTGTAACTTCTTTAAAATCTCTGACATAATTAACTCTATATGGAAAAATTACTCGTCATAATTCTTTTGCATACAAAAGTATATCTTAATATTTTGCAACTAAAGGAGAGAAATGCTTAAAATGTGGGGTATTTATACTACCACGGGAACAAGTCCCGTGGTAGTGTTACAAGTTAGCAGGTTACAAGTTGCAGGTTATTTAGACTCAAACTAGATTTTAACTTGTAGCCAGCAAACCTGTAACTTGTAACTTTTTCTTTTCGTAAAGAAAAGGAAAAACCATGAACAAAAGTGTAAAGGGTACTTTAACAGAGGCCAATCTTTTAAAATCGTTTGCCGGGGAATCGCAGGCAAAGAATCGGTATACTTTTTTCTCTGAAGTAGCGAAAAAAGAAGGGTACGAACAGATAGCGGGCATATTCTACGAGACCGCTTTGCAAGAAGAGATGCACGCGAAGCGTTTCTTCAGTCGTTTGGAAGGTGGAATGCTGGAGATCACTGCGGCATATCCTGCCGGGATTATTCTGGACACGGCCAGTAATCTGGTTGAGGCTGCGGAAGGTGAATATGACGAGTGGCATCACTTGTACCCGGAATTCGCCAGAGTGGCCGAGGAGGAGGGATTTAAGGATATTTCCGTGATGTACCGTATGATTATCGAGGCGGAAAGAAATCATGAAACGAGGTATCGAAAACTCTTGTCAAACTTGCAGGACGGTATCCTTTTTGAACGTCCGAAAACGGTAAAATGGTATTGTCGCAAATGCGGGTATGTTCACGAAGGTCCTGCAGCTCCTAAAGTTTGTCCTGCTTGCCTCCATCCGCAAGGATTTTTTGAATTACTGGTAGAGAATTATTGAGATTAGTAGATGAGTACAGGAACCTAAAAATGACAAACTCATTTTCAGGTTCCTGTATAATTCTAATTATTGTTATTTATTAATGAAAACGAGGGGTAAAATAGTAGCAGCAGTAAGAAATAAGTAAAAATTTCGTATATTTGCAGAAATGGAAAACTGAAAATGGTAAAGACACGGGAATATATACTTGGGCGGATTAAAGAGATCCTTCGAACGGTTGCACCGGAAACAAAGGCTATTTTGTACGGTTCGCAAGCTCGTGGAGATGCTCATAAAGATTCGGATTGGGATATATTAATTCTAGTGGATAAATCTCGTCTAGAACCTTCTGATTATGACGATATTGCTTATCCTTTGGTTGAGTTTGGATGGACGATAAATGAATGTATTAGTCCTGTGATGTATACATTGAAAGATTGGTTAAAGTATAGTTTTACCCCATTTTTTCATAATGTTAAAAAAGAGGGAATTGAATTATGACGTTGACTTCGGAAGAGATAGATGCTATTATTTTTTATCGTAGACAAAAGTCATACGCAACATTGCAGGAAGCTAATGATGCAATGAAGGATGCGCATTGGAATTTGACGATTCAACGTTTGTATTATGCTGTTTATTATATGGCTTCTGCGCTGTTACTTAAAAATAAAATACCAGCTCAATCTCATAATGGTGTTGTAGGACAAATTGGACTACATTTCGTGACTACGGGAAGATTGTCAAAAGAATATGGACGTTTGTATTCTCGTTTACTTCAAAGTAGAATATCTGGTGATTATAATGATTTTTTTGATTTTACAGAAGAAGATGTAAATTCGTTTATGCAGCCAACTAGGGAATTGATTAAAAGATTGGAAGAGTTAATCGAGCAAGATTAGATTTTGTTTATTTTTCTTTTTGGGAATCACTATCGAATTATCATATCTTTGTTTCATTCGAGAATCTGTCTGTATAGATATGGTATAGTCTATTTTTTCTTTAAAATTGTGGTGATAAATTAGAATTTGTTATTGAAGGTATATTCATCGTGTCGATGGGGGATGCGGAATGATATATGGCTTGTGGAATCCGGCGTTCTCGTGAAAAAACAGTAGATATGAATACAAATTTTTTCGAGGACTATGAGCGGGAATTACTCGTTGTTAATGTTTTGATGACGAAGGATGCGACGTGTACCTATGTGTTTAACCATCATCGGGATGTGGCTGCCTACAGGACTCATTTGATGATCTTGGAGTTGAAATTGATGAACGAATTGGTGGAGTTTTTTCCTTGTGGCGTGATCGGTAAGGAGTACCGGCAGATGCTAGTACCTCATCTTTTGACGATTAGGAATCAATTTCAACAGAAAAAGAATGGACGAATAACTCGTCCGGATTTGATTTGCAGGAAAAATAATGGCATTTGGGTAATTCCTTCCGATGCACTACAAAAGCGGGTCCTTCCTTTCCTGCAGGTTCAGTGGGAATCGCTTAACCGTATCCGGACATTTATCGGGGAAGACGATCGTTTTCCGGATTACCCGTACCGTTTTGTCGGTAAAACTTCCGAGGTAACACATTTTTGCGTGGCGTTGTGTGCGTGTCGAAAATTGGAAGGGGTTTCCGGTAAGATAAATTTGCCTCAATTAGTGAAAGATACTTGCCGTTTACTCAATATAAAAGTACCTGATCGTCCGGATTTGCTGGTAGAACGTGTTTTTAATTGTAAAAATCGTTTTCTGAATTTGGACCGTTTCTGCAGGAAATATAAGGAAGAAGTGCAGAAAGGCAATTAGTTAGCGTGGAGTGTGAATGTATCACTTTTTGCATGTAATGTGATTATATTCATGGTGTTGCGTGTTTAATATAAAATGATACAATTTTCCCTTTTCACGGGTTCTATTTTTGGGAATGAAATTATTACTCGAATGTAGAACTTTTAAAAATGAAAAGATGAAAATGTTATCGAATTTGGTAAGTGAGATCGGCGACGTGATTGACTCGCTTACCCTTTCTTCAAAAGAGAAAATGCAATTACGAGCCAATTTGACGGAAGTGCTTTCCCGTTTTGAGGCGGATTTGCAGCGGGAACAAGCTTCCGTGATCCGTTCCGAATCACAGGGGAACTGGCTGCAACGTTCGTGGCGTCCGATCGTGATGCTCGTGTTTTCCTCTGTCGTGTTACTGGGGGTATTCACCCCGCTTCCTTTGCCTGATAATGGTTCCCGTTTCTGGGATCTGTTGGAGATCGGGTTAGGTGGTTATGTTGTCGGTCGGAGCTTCGAATCGGTATCCCAAGGATTAGGTAAAAGAATCAAGAATCTCTTAAAGAAGTGAGTATGGAAGTCGAGAATCACAAATTAGTAGCACCTAACGTGAAACAGATGCATTGTAACAAAAAATCAAGTTTGCTACCCGTCACGGACACCATTGTTATCCACTACACCGGAGGCGGGAATGCCATGTCGTCGGCTCAATTACTGGCGAGGGCAGATACTTCCGTGTCGGCTCATCTCGTGATTGCCCGTTCGGGACAGATCCTACAATTATTACCTTTCAACGTGAAAGCGTGGCACGCCGGGTATAGTTCTTTGGAGGGACGGCAGAACGTGAACAATTTCTCGATCGGGATCGAATTGGATAATGCCGGACCTTTGCATCGTCGGGGACAGGGGTGGTTTACTTGGTTCAACAAACAGATCATGCCTGATGAAGTCTTCACGACTGTTGAAAAGGGACGTGCATCCTATTGGCATTCCTACCCGTCGGTGCAGATCGAGGCATTGGTGGAAGTGTGTCGGGTATTGAAACGGAATTACCCGATCCGGTATATCGTGGGCCATTCCGATATTACCTCTCGTAAACTTGATCCGGGTCCGGCTTTCCCGTGGGAACGGTTTCATGATTTATTGAAAGAATGACCTCGTGTTTGGAGATTCTTGCCTTTGTGTAATGCTTGGGTAGGAACGTTCTTGGGTTTGTTTCCCTTTTACATCTGTTCGTTATCCTTTTCGTTAAGGTGTCGTTATCTATTCGTTTCTATGGAAGGCAGCTTTGGCGATAGTATGACGAGGAGATAACGAATAGATGTAAGTTTAATTATTTAGTTGATAATGGTATGAATAAGAAGAATATTATTTCTTTGGAAAATTTTCTGGGGCGAATCGACGATTTGTTATTTTATTGTCGGAATCATCGTCGTTACGTGCGGCGGATCAAACATGATACGAAAAAGAAAAAAGTGGTGAGTCCCCGCCAACAATTGGGGCGAGCTCGTTTCCGGTGTGTCGTGATGTTGTATCGAGCTATTAAAGGTACATTTATGCGGGAAATTTGGCGGGTTTCTCCCCGTCCGGATGGCATGACCGGGTATCATAACTTTATTCGGATGAATTATTCGGCTTTTAATCTGAAAGGGGGTATCCTTGATTTTTCTCGTTTAAAAATGAGTTATGGGGATTTGCGTTTACCGTTGGGCGTGTGTGTGAAAGTGGAAGATAGGAGAGGGATTGTTATCACGTGGAAAACGGGAATGGATGAACTGCAGGGAGAGGGAACCGATCGTTTGTATCTATTCCTGATGTATGATGACGAGACGTTTCGTTTCTCTTTATTCGACCGATTGCCCGATTGCCGGGGAGATGGAGGTGCTATAGTAGAGCTTCCTTTGCAGGAACAAAATCCTGCCCATCTCTTTTATTTCTTTGGCTCGGTGGATTGTACTCATTTTTCGGATTCGGGGTATTTTAGATTAACGTGAGGCTGGATATTTAATTAAGAAATGACCACGGATGAGGGAATAATTGTAA
>DYVS01000050.1:0-6237 GCA_020743075.1 Butyricimonas virosa
AGGTTATCAACGGTGCGCATACTGGTAAAGAGGGCCATAGGCTGGAATTCAAAACTTTCAGCCCGAACGACAGCTCCGCAACAAGCAAGTACAAGATTCACCCCTATCGCACGTAGGAAGGTGGATTTCCCAGCCATGTTCGCTCCCGTGATGATATAGAATTTGTGTAACTGGGTTACTTCGAAATCGTTGGTTACACATTCATTGGCGGGTAGGAGGGGGTGACCGATGGCAGCACCTCGTAATAGCTTGTTTTCACTGAGGATGGGATGGATAAAATCGGGATGGTTATACTTGTAGTTGGCTAGACTAACCAGAACGTCAAGTTCGCCCGTGATTTCAATCCAGGTTGGGATGGCCGCAGCATAACGGCGTTTCCAGGCAACAAGGCGCTGGATAAGGTGTAATTCCCGCATAAAAAGCCCGTTCATGAACATGGCAACCATCGCGTTAGAGCGCTGGTCGAAACTTTCCTGTATTTTATGCAGGGAACGTAGAGCCTCGTTCGCGTTGTATGTTTCGTTGAATAGTTGTTGACGCAATGTTTTTAATTTGACGGAAGAACAAGTAAATGTAGAAAAATGTCCGATCAGTTCGTGAAGGTTACTGAACGAACGGGTGAATTCAGCCAGACGCATGTGAGTTCGTAATGTTTTTTGAGCTGGTAAATAGCTACAAAAAAGGGATACGCAGGAAAGGAATAATGGAATATTTAACGTGAGTATGGAGGCAATATACAATATCCAGGCAGAGATCGTCATTATCGGAAGGATATACAGGAAAGGACGAGTCCAGCGTGGTAGCCCGACTTGTTCTCGCTGCCATTGTTCGATTTGTTGCATGGCCATGTGGGTAATGCGTTGGCTGTTGCCCTTGGCTCGGAAAACGTGACACCATTCCGGCTTGCAGGCAAATTCTTCGATGGCTTGTTGGCGCTCGATGATGGGTTGCCCGGATTTTAACGGGTGCAGCAACCATTCCCGTAATTTCTCCCTCCCGTGAGGTGTAACCGTACGGTTGACGGATTGGAAAAGGGAATCTTCCCCGAATATGTCAAGATCATGAGCGTAAGGGTGAGTCTGGTCTTTGTACTCCTCGCCTGTCGGAAGGTTTTTAAAGTTTCCGGCAAGATATTCCAGTTCCACACGGGAACATTCTTCAAGTTTGTGCAGGAATTGTATTTCTTTTAATAATTTGGTTTCGAATATATTCGTGATGATAAATAGTGCTATGGCAGCAATAAAAGCGATTAGATAAGGCGTGTACCCTGTGTTAGCGAAGGTATATATGAAATATATGGCTAACAGGAATAAGAAGACTTTTGTGAGGGTGATACCGTTACGCCGTTGTCTGTGTTTTTTTAAGAGGATCGTAAGGCGTGATATTTGTGCTTGATAGAATTCTTTTGGCTGCTGCATAGTATGAATGTTATTTATTGCAAATATAGTTTTTAACCTTGATATATTAAAGTGACGGGAGAAAAATGGTTTATCGTGAATTTTTTGTATAAAAATCATTGTAGAATTAAAAACAAAGGCTATATTTGCACCCGCAATCGGAAACAATAGAGGTTGTTATTAATCTGGTTCGGTAGTTCAGCTGGTTAGAATACATGCCTGTCACGCATGGGGTCGCGGGTTCGAGTCCCGTCCGAACCGCAGAGATGCCTGTTAGTCGATCGATTAACAGGCATTTCTCTTTTATGATGTGTCTTTTCAATATGCTAATTTGATCGATTGTGGATGATGATAGGGATAGTGTATCTGCCCGATATATGCTTTAAAAAAAATGGAAATAAAAAAGAGTTCCGAATATTTACTCGAAACTCTTTTTCTTGGCGGTCTGGACGGGACTCGAACCCGCGACCCCATGCGTGACAGGCATGTATTCTAACCAGCTGAACTACCAGACCAAAATGTTTTCAAAAAAGGCGGTTCGGACGGGACTCGAACCCGCGACCCCATGCGTGACAGGCATGTATTCTAACCAGCTGAACTACCGAACCTTTTTTGCATCGAACAACCGCTGTTGTTCTCAATTGCGGTGCAAAGATAGATAGTTTTTCTTATTATGCAATATTTCTAGATTGAAAAAATGGAAAAAATTGCGTTTTTCTTACGAAGAAAAATATTCTTGAGAGCCCGAAAACAAAGGAGTACGGATGATTTATATTGAGGATGAATGGGTTATTAATAAAAGTAATAAAGTATAGGCTAAAATTTCAATTTACGGTTTTGGAGTTTAATTTTTTCCTTATATTTGTGGCACATAATAATTGTCAAATTTAATTTAACTTATAAGATAATGAACGTACCTGCAGAATTAAAGTACACTAAAGAACACGAATGGATTCGTGTTGAGGGTGAAGAAGCATATGTCGGAATTACTGATTATGCACAAAGTCAATTAGGTGATATCGTGTTTGTTGAGGTTGAAACTGAAGGTGATAACCTAGAGGCTGGAGATACTTTCGGTAGTATTGAAGCTGTAAAGACCGTTTCTGATTTGTATATGCCGGTTTCCGGAGAAGTATTGGAATTCAATTCAGAATTGGAAGATCAACCTGACTTGGTAAACAAAGATCCTTATGGAAAAGGTTGGATTATCAAGGTAAAAATTGAAGACGAAGCACAGTTAGATGGATTGTTGAGTGCAGACGCTTACAAGGCTTCTATCTAATTTTATTGATAAAGAGGGGACTGTATGTGTTATCTCAAAAGGATAACGAATACAGTCCCTTTATTTTTGTTTTGTGGTTGCAAATTTCAATTTTTAATTCTATGACATTAATAAAATCTATATCCGGTATCCGGGGAACTGTCGGTGGACGTCCGGGTGATAACCTAACCCCCTTGGATATTGTTAAGTTTGTTTCGGCTTACGCTACTTGGTTGAAGACCGGGGCTGGGAAAACGAGAGCTAAAATCGTGTTGGGGCGAGATGCTCGTATTTCCGGGGAGATGTATGCTAAATTAGTAGAGGCTACTCTGTCTGGTTTGGGACATGACGTGGTGAATATTGGTTTGGCAACGACTCCAACAACGGAGATCGCTGTTACTGCAGAACAGGCAGATGGAGGAATTATCCTCACGGCAAGTCACAATCCGAAACAATGGAATGCTTTGAAATTATTAAATAACCGGGGAGAATTCCTTTCGGCTGAGGATGGGGCTCAAGTACTTCAGATGGCTGAACAGGAATCGTTTGAATATGCAGAAGTGGATGAATTGGGTTCTATTATCCATAAAGATTACACGGATTACCATATTCAACACGTGTTGGATTTGAAATTGGTGAACCGGGAGGCAGTTGCCAAAGCCAACTTGAAAGTCGTCGTGGATGCGGTAAACTCTGTGGGAGGAACCGTGATTCCCGCTTTATTGAAAGCTTTGGGAGTGAAAGAGGTGGTCGAGTTGAATTGCGAACCTACGGGACGCTTTGCTCATAATCCGGAACCCATTCCGGAGAACTTAACCCAGATTTCAGAGAAAATCAAGGAGTGTGGGGCTGATTTAGGTATCGTGGTCGATCCGGATGTTGACCGTTTGGCATTAGTTTGCGAGAACGGGGAGATGTTCGTGGAAGAATACACGTTGGTGGCTGTTGCCGACTACGTGCTGAAACATTCTCCGGGAAATACGGTTTCTAACCTTTCTTCTTCTCGTGCTTTACGGGATGTAACGTTAGCTCATGGGCAACAATATAACGCTGCGGCCGTGGGAGAGGTGAACGTGGTGACCAAGATGAAAGAGACGAATACGGTGATTGGTGGTGAAGGAAATGGTGGTGTCATCTATCCGGAAAGCCATTACGGGCGTGATGCTTTAGTGGGAGTAGGCTTATTCCTTTCTCATTTCGTGGCGGAAGGAAAGAGCATGACGGCTTTAAAAGCAACTTACCCGCAATATTTTATCTCGAAAAACAAGCTAACGCTTTCTCCCGATATGGATGTCGATAAGATATTGGAGGGCTTGAAAAAGAAATATGCTTCGGAAGAGATTACCGATATTGATGGTGTGAAAATTGATTTCAAAGATGGCTGGGTACATCTGCGTAAATCTAATACAGAACCGATTATACGAATTTATTCCGAGTCAAAAGATGAAGCAGCAGCTAATCAATTGGCAGAAGAAGTTATAAAGGTGGCGAAAAGCCTATATTGATAAAAAAGGAGCCTTGAAAAAGGCTCCTTTTCAGTTTTTATTCTTTCCCTCCGACACAATATAGATCAATACCATATTTTGCAAATGCTTCTACTAAATAGTCGCATTTCTTTTTGATTTGCGGGTAATTCGTGTAGAGAGGGTTTGCCTGTAACTCACTCTTGGTTTGTGAGAAGATGAATCCCAAAAAGGAATAAAAGTCATTATTTAAGTCTGGTGCAGTCCAGTAATAGGGTTCCCAGAAATACCAGTAGGTACTATATTCTAAAAATCCTAATTTGTAGATATCTTCTTCAGTATACCATAAGTTGTCGGAAGAGTAGGGATTTGTGGTACCACTCTTAGCATCTTCTGAAATGAGTGAATAGGTGGAAAAAGTATTTAAAATACTATTATAGTCAATTTTGGTGATAACATCATCATAGGGTTGCATTAGAAACTGGATGAATGTACGATTGATTGCTATTTTTAGTCTTTTCCTGTATTCCGGCTTGCTTATCCGTTCTCCAAATTCTTTATCCACGTGAGGTAACGTGATATGATCTACTCCTCGTATGAGAACCCCTTTGCGAAAACTAAGATTACCATAACCGATTGTATCCCATAAAGGAACATAGTTGTCGTTTTGGTAAAGCATTCCAGCCATAAGGATTTTAGAAGGGAATAATTCTTTCTTGACTTTGTCTGAATACAAGTCAAAGAAATCTTCTTTTAAGAATTTTACAGCAGTACGGATACCTTCTTCATCAGCTTCCACTTTTACATCGTAATTAACATCATTACTGCTAGATGTAAAATGATAATTGATATCAGCATTGGAGAATTTATATAATACGGCAGTTTCGTAATCATTATACCATTCCACAATTTGCTCATCGAAATCATGTTTCCCTTGCGGAAGATCAAACCGTTGTGTTTTCTTCTCCGAAATTTTTAAATCATCCTCTTTTTCACAAGAACATAGAGTGAAAATGAATGATATTCCAAACAGTAAAATGTATAAATTTATTTTTTTCATGGTATTCTGTTTTGTTAGTTTAATGCAGGATTACTCTCTTTATGATGTTGCATAATGGGTAACATCCATTTAGGTGTTGCTGTTCCGATTTCAACGGAATGTTCATCACCGGGATTCGTGGACTCATCAAGTCTGTGTGAGAAAGATTGCATTCCGTAACGTCGGAGGTCAAACCAGCGCATTCCTTCGAAACAAAATTCTCTACGACGTTCTTCTCGACAGTTTTCGATGAGATTATCTGCATTGTTGTTAAAAGTTGAGTTTGTCCACGCTTGGGATGTATAGTTTTTTATACGTTTTTCTCTTATCGTGTTTAAATCGGATAATGCTTTCCCGAAGTATTCGTTTCCACCTGTTTTAGCCAAATTTGCATAAGCTTCAGCCCTGTTTAAATAAGCTTCACTTAGACGTAGGCAAGCTCCGAATTTTAATTCTCTAGCAAATTTAGATGATTTCTTCTCGTCGCCAGTTTCACCGTAAGGACATAAATACCCATTCCAGCGTTGATCCTCATTGGAATAACAATTGCGTAATTGATCGGATGCCATAAAGCATTTAGCGTAATAATCCGATGTAACAATTTCATGTTCTTCATCGCTTGCATAGAAGAATAGTATTTCCGGATTATTTAAAGTGAAAGGATGTGGGAATTCTCCCGTGTTAATTGCGTTAGGGTAATTAACATTAGTCATGTCGAATAGTGAATAGGAGTTACCGGGAGCTGAAAATACTGCTGTTGCATGTTCTACGACTTTTTCCCAGTTTTCCATGAAAAGATAGTAACGGCTAGCCAATAAATGAGCCGTACCGATTCCGATACGGAATTTGGAACCCGCTGCATTGACTTCGGTTAATAGATTAATCCCTTTCTCTACATCTGAAATAATCGTATTGTAAACTTCGGCAACTGTGCTGCGAGGTATGGAAGTTTGGTCAATCGTGCTGTTTAACTTTAATGGAATTCCTGCTGATTTTCCTTCGGGTGCATTGGGTGCATTATAAGGATAGGCATAAATATTGACCAAATTAAAGTAATAGAACGACCGTAAAGATCGG
>DYVS01000051.1:0-5406 GCA_020743075.1 Butyricimonas virosa
ACAGATTTTGTTGAAAAACGCATTTCGTTAGTTAAATCTGAAGAAGATTTATTGGCAGGTGTTCGATGGGTTGATGAAATGCTGTTACCTAAAATGCCGAAAGTTTTTCATCAGACTTCTATACTTTTGTTAGATTCGCTGTATAATTTCCAATATGGAATGCCGGTACTTCCTCTTCTTGAGGTTTATCAAGGAATGGAAACCTTAGCTATTGGTAACATTCCTGCGATTGCAAAAATGGAACAGGATGAATGTGAAGAAGTTGTTAATCGGATTCTTGTTTACCTAACAACAAGTTATCTGTCAACGAAAGCTCCTGTAAAAATGGATGATTTCTATAAAGTAAGTTACAATCATGAACAACAATGGACGTACTATAAGGTTAATGTGAAGCCTGCTCCTGATTATCCGGGACAGACCTATCTTCCGTCGGCTCGATGGGAAACATACGGATTTTTGGATTATGACCATTCGAAATATTCGAAATTGGAACCAAATCCTACGGAAGAGTGGTGGTATTGGTTACCTGATGTAGATGATGATGTGGAGGATTTTGTTTTAGCTGTATTGGTATATACACCAGAAGAATTTGAGATGAAATATCAAGAGTATCCTAAAGTGAAAGAAAAGTATACTTTGATGCGGGAGATACTTGTTGATTTGGGAATTGTAGAATAATGTAACATCAGGTAAATGAAAATATTATTTGTCTTTTTTTATTTGTGCTGTCTTTATGCTTGTAAAACATCAGAAAAGGCAGAGGTCATTTTGAAAGATCATTATACATTTGAGCGTTATATGCCAGTCTTAAGTAGGGAATCGGAATATTTGTTGGTTAATTTAGCAGATAAAATTCAGTCTGATTACCGTTTGGATAATGGGGATTGGCATTTTTCAGTTGAAGTACAAGATGGTAATGGTGAATTTTTTTACTTGCAAGATATGGTTTTGTATCTAAAACCAGGAGAAAAATTGGAGGTAGAATGTAACCATCGTAATAAATACAATTCGGTATTCAAAGGAGAGTTGAAAAATGAAAATTCCTGGTTAAATCAAAAGATGTTAAGGGGAGGAAGTATATTATCACCTGTGACGTTTTGGAAATTTCTTTCATTTGAAGACTACTGTAAACAAGTAGATCGCATAGCAGATTCATTGAGGCTGGATTTGGATAAAATAAGTAGGAATCGGAAATTTATTCACGATACTCGTGTGCGTTTGGAATTGATACAGGCTACTGCTTATAGTATGTATGTAGACCGAGTTTTAAATTCGCAGCGATACAATGAATCCTTTGAATGTCAAGAGGATTTTGAAAAATGGAAAAGTGAAAAAATGGTGGAAATAGTCCCGAAAATTGTTCGTAAAGTGACTGATATATTGGAGAAGTATGCTGAGGATGAGGTTATTCAGTATGTTCATGGACAAACCGCATTAATCACTTTGGAAAATTTGCAAGAGGGGTGTTTGAACCGTTTGCATTTTGACCGTTTTTTAGAGCTATATGATTATTATCGGACAAAGTTGGGGGATCCTAATTTTGAATATAGTGCAGCAGTGAAAGCATATGCACATCAGTTGTCAGATTCTCGTTTGCGGAAAATCATGTTGGATATTGTGGATAAAAATCAATATCTGATGGAGGGTGTTGAGATGAAAGATTTTGAATTTGAAGATGTTGACGGGAAAAAGCATCGCTTGTCGGATTATAAAGGAATGCCGATTTATTTGGATATTTGGGCAACTTGGTGTAATCCTTGTAAGGCAATAGCTCCTAATTTTGCAGCATTGGCTAAAGCCTATAAAGAAGAAAATATAAAGTTTATTGCAATTTCAATAGATAAAAATGTACAAGTGTGGCAGGATTATGTGAAGCAAAGTGGAAAGCATGAGAATGTGGAGGAATGGTTTTGTACGAATAAGGAATTTTTAGAAATGTATAAAATTTCAAGTATACCGCGTTTTTTGTTGATAGATAAAGATTTTAAAATTCGTATGATTTTTGCGTACAAACCGATAGAAGTAGATATGCAAAATTTGAGAACGCTTCTTGATGAGGTTATTTGATAGGTATTTATAATGGTGCGTGTTTATTTGGGGAGGAATAATTGTACCTCCCCAATATTTTTTTCATTAATGCATTCAAACAAATTCTAAGAAAACGTGATACGCCTCTAACAGAGATTTGAGAATTTTTGCTATGATCTACGATGTAGCAATACAATGTTCTCCACGTGATGCGTGTGCGGGAACATATCCACGGCTTGGACGGCCATAACTTTGTAATCTGCATCCATAAGGGCTAAATCCCTAGCTTGGGTAGCGGAATTACAACTCACGTAAACAATGCGTTCAGGAGCTGCTTTTAGAATGGTATCCACGACATCTTTATGCATTCCGGCCCGGGGAGGATCGGTGATGATCACGTCTGGATGGCCATGGCGACGGATGAACTCATCATTTAACACGTCTTTCATATCTCCGGCGTAGAATAGTGTGTTGTGGATATTGTTGAGAGCCGAATTGATTTTGGCATCTTCGATGGCTTCCGGAACGTACTCGATTCCGATGACTTTTTGAGCATTATGGGCTACAAAGTTGGCAATGGTTCCGGTGCCGGTGTAAAGGTCATATACAATCTCGTTTCCGGTTAATCCTGCCAATTCTCTTGTTCTTGCGTACAAGTTGTAAGCTTGTTCAGAGTTGGTCTGGTAGAAGGATTTCGGACCGATCTTGAATTTTAGATCTTCCATTTGTTCGAAAATGTGGTCATTCCCGTGGAAACAAATCACTTCCTGATCAGTGATGGTATCGTTCATCTTTTCATTGATGACATACATTAAAGAGGTGATTTCGGGGAATTGTTGCACGAGGGCGTTCAATAAACCTTCTCGAGCTTCGAGATTCTCTTCACCAAACGTAACGATGACCATGATTTCTCCCGTGGAAGAAGTGCGGATGATCAGGGTACGTAAAAATCCGGCTTGTTCACGAATATCATAAAAACTTAATTCATGCTCGATGGCGTAGTCCCGGATAAAGTTACGGACGGCATTTGACGGTTCGGCTTGCAGATAACATTTCTTTATGTCGATGACCTTGTCAAATAAGCCGGGGACGTGAAAACCTACGGCTGGGGTTCGGTCGATGTCTTGACCGTTGGCAATTTCTTCCCGTGTTAGAAAGCGTTTGTTGCAGAAGGTGTATTCCAGTTTATTTCGGTAATAGGTCGTTTGGGGTGAGCCGATGATTGGAAACACGTTTTGTAATTCAACCTTACCGATTCGTTGCAGGTTGTCAATGATTTCCTGCTGTTTGAATTCCGTCTGTAACTGATAAGGGAGGTTTTGCCATTTACATCCGCCACATACTCCAAAATGCGCACAAAAGGGTTCTGTACGGATATCAGAGTATTTTCGCACGTTAACGATAAAGCCTTCCAAGAAACTTTTACGTTTCCGGGTGACTTGCACGTCGACGATATCACCGGGTACCGTGTTCGGAACGAATAAAACCTTTTCATCCACGTAAGCGATGGATTTGCCTTCCGCGGCTATTTTTTTTATTTCGATGTTTTCCAGTAGGGGCTTTTTACCACGAGCCATATTAATTTAAAATTTTAGATTTTAGATTCTAGATTCCGACCCACTTACGAATTTTAGATTTACGATTTATGATTTTAGATTCCTGCCGCACGGGCGGATGCTTTTTGGCAATCGTAAATCGTAATTCATAATTCATAAATTACTCAGTTTTTCTTTCAGGATTTTGACGCCTTCGGAGGCTCCTTTTTCGATGAATTCAATCTTACTGTTTTTGACACTTTCCGGTATTTTCGGATCGATCAGTAGGATACGACAACCGGCAGGTGCGTAGTGTAACAAGCTGGCTGCTGGGTACACGGCTAGCGAAGTCCCGATGATCACGAGAATATCGGCTTGTTGGACGAGCTCTATGGCCGGTTCGATATTGGGAACGGATTCACCAAACCAAACAATGTGAGGGCGTAGGATGGAGCCATCCTCGGCTTTCGTTCCTAACTTTAATTCCCAACCGTCAAGGTCGTATATTAGATCCGGATTACGGCTACTTCTGACTTTTTTGAGTTCTCCATGCAGGTGTAATACCTTCGTACTTCCGGCACGTTCATGCAAGTCGTCAATATTTTGCGTGATGATTCGGACGTCGAAGTCTTTTTCGAGTTCCGCAAGTCCAGTATGTCCGGCGTTGGGTTGTGCTTCGTAAAGTTGCTTGCGACGTTCGTTGTAAAAACGGTTTACTAATTCCGGGTCACGTTGCCATGCTTCCGGGGTACAAACATCCATTACATTGTATTCTTCCCAAAGGCCGTCGCTGTCTCTGAAGGTACGAATTCCACTTTCGGCACTCATCCCGGCTCCTGTTAAAACTACTAACTTGTTCATAATCAGTTTGTATTTTAATCATTGAATTCGATTGCAAGTTAGATAAAAAAACTCTATTTTCGTAACTTTCAATTTTCAATTTTGTACGGTATGACTTTTGGTATAGCGGATTTAAGTGTTATCCCCATGCGACGGGAAAAATCGGAACGGAGCGAAATGGTTTCTCAGTTGTTGTTCGGGGAGGTGTACGAGGTACTGGAAGAGGAGGATAAATGGCTTAATATTCGTTTGTTATATGATAATTGTTGTGGATGGATAGATCGTAAAACGTACAAGGAAATAGGGAGAGAGTTTGTGGAGAAATACCAATCCTCAGATCAATTGATCATGAGCGAGGTTTTTAATCTAGTAGTTAAAAAGGGAGATTGGGAAAACAAGATGATCGTGGCGGGGAGCGTGTTGCCATTCTATGATGCTTATGCTAGAACTTTGATGATCGGGGATGAGGAGTATGTCGTGAAGGGTTTTTTACGAGAGGTGGGGATCGAGAGTTTGCGGGAATTGTTGATCCAATACGTGTTGATGTATTATAATGCTCCTTATCGTTGGGGAGGACGAACTCCCAATGGGATAGACGCTGCCGGATTGGTACAGATGGTGTATCGTTTGGCTGGAATTTCTATTCCGCGCTACATCGAGCAACAGGCCGGAGAAGGGCAAGTCTTATCTTTTTTGGAAGAAGCACAGCCGGGAGACCTTGCTTTCTTTGGTGATTCCTCCGGTGCAATTACTCATGTTGGTATTTTATGGGAACAGGGGCGAATTATCCATGCATCGGGAAAAGTCCGGGTGGATAAAATTGATCATCACGGCATTTTTAACGAAGAGTTGAAACGTTACACGCATACCTTAAAAATGGTGAGACAGGTTTTTTAATTTACCAGAAGCGAATTAAAAAATTACAGGTCACAAGTTAACAAGTTTCAGTTCTTTCTTCAATCAAAAATCGTAAATCATAAATATCCTTGACTTTCCGGTCCCA
>DYVS01000052.1:0-32850 GCA_020743075.1 Butyricimonas virosa
CAAGGGGTGGCGACAGACCTGAATGGCCAGTATTCTATCAAGGTGCCTGTAAATGTGACCACGCTGGAGATTTCTTTTGTCGGGTATAAAAAGACAGAAGTCCTTATCAGTAAGCGCACGGAAATTAACGTGAAACTGGAACCGGATTCTCAGGTAATGGAAGATGTGGTTGTGACAGGTTATCAGACGATTTCCAAGGAACGAGCTACCGGAGCCTACTCTGTGATTAATGTCGAGAAATTGGAGCAAAAGCCCACATCGAATATTTCCAGTGCATTGAACGGGCTTGTACCCGGTCTGGCCGTTCAGAGTTCGCCCGTGGAAGGTAAGACTCGTTTTATCATCCGGGGCCAAGGAACGTTACAAGCAGATCAGGCAGACCGGGATCCTTTGATTGTAGTGGATGGTTTTCCAATTAGCGGGTATTCCGATAATAGTGATCCTTTTGCCACGATCAACCCGAATGACGTGGAGTCGATAACCGTTTTGAAAGATGCCGCAGCGACTTCGATTTATGGAGCACGTGCGGCTAACGGGGTGATTGTTATCACGACGAAAAGAGGTAAACTCGGTAATAAACTGGACATTACTGCCGATGCTTATTGGGCTGTGAGTTCCCGGGCCGATTTAGATTACCTGTTTAATATGGCTTCAGCCGAGAATCAATTTCGTTACGTGGAATTGATGCATAAGTACGATCCGATTAATTTGTCATATAATGACCCGTATTCAATTCCAATGTATCGAAGAACTTATATGTCTGCCCCGTATAGTATGCTTTACGAACGGGATAGCAAGGGTAATATTACAGCGGACGAATACGAGGCAAAGAAGTCTGAGCTCATTGGATATGCTAATCGCAAGTTGTGGAAGAAAGACCTCAATGACTATATTTTCCGTCAAGCGGTTCATCAGCAGTATAATGTTGCCTTAAGGGGGGCTACGGAGAAAATGAATTATACTTTTTCCGCTGCGTACGACAATGAGGATAGTTATCTTCGAGGAAATGAAAAACAGCGAGTAATGCTTAATTTGTCGAATAGTGTTCGATTGACTAAAAATCTGACTTTCAATGTTTCATTGAACACGGTTTTTGATAAACAGAAAAATAATGGTTCGGATATTTCGACACTTAAAAGTTGTATCAGTCCGTGGACTCGTTTAGTTGACGATAATGGAGAGTACGTGCATGTTCCCACGAGTAGGACCGTCTATGAGCCTATTTTGATGTCCGAGTACGAGGGAAAAACGCCGGCCAGTTGGTTGTATAATCCGGTAGCTGATATGCAATACACGGGAAATAATTCGAAAACGATGAATTACCGGGTACAAGGAGGATTCGACTACAAAACCACTTGGGGGTTGAATTTGAGTGCCAAGGGACAATACGAGTGGCGGCGTTACACGAATCATATTTCATACGATCCAGAATCTTTCCAGGTTCGTGATCTTTATAATACCTATTCAACATTTAACGAGGAGGCTGGTAAGTATATTTCGTATTTTCCTACCGGGGGTGTTTTTAGAGATGGCGGGGATGTATACGAGAGTTATAACGTGAGGGGGCAGGCTGATTATATCTTTACTTTCGATAACCATACTGTGACGTCATTGGTGGGGACGGAGATACTCTCTTCCTCCACGGAGAATACACCTTCTATTACCCGTTACGGTTATAACAAGTACACGAACTCGGTATTGACGACTCCGGATTATGTGTCCTACAATTACGATATTTTTGGGAGTTATAGACGGATGTCGTACGATCGTTTAGGAACGTTGTCCAATTTGGAGGATCGTTTTTTCTCGGTTTACGCTAATGTTTCTTACACGTATGATAATCGCTATTCGTTGACAGGGAGTTTTCGTACAGATGCTTCTAATTTCCAGTCGAAGAAATCACGGGAGAAATTTTCTCCTTTCTGGTCTGTCGGTGCTAGTTGGTTGCTTTCTCGCGAACAATTTATGTCAAAAATATCGTGGATTGATCAGCTGAAATTGCGGGCTTCTTACGGTATTGCCGGAGTGGCAGCCGGGAAGAGTGGTTCATCAAGCGTTACGACCTTAAAAATATGGTCCGGTTTTCCGCAATACACGAATAATGAGCCCTTCAACACGATCGCAACACGGGGAAACGAGACCTTAACTTGGGAGAAGTCGCGTACGTTGAATATTGGTCTGGACATTGCCTTGTTCGGTCATAAACTTTTCGGAAGCGTTGAGTTTTATAACAAGTATTCTTACGATGTGCTTTCAAGTGCGACGGTTCCCGTGATCTCGCAAGGTACATCTACGGCTACTTTTAATAATGCGGAAGTCCTTAACCGAGGGTGCGAATTATCTCTTGGTTCTGACTTAAGTGTTATTGGTGATTTAAGGTGGAAAGGTACGTTGAATTATGCTTACAATCATAATGAAGTTAAAAAAATTGATTTGACCTCTTCTTTTTCTTTCGAAGGTAGTTACGTGGAGGGGTATCCGGTATATTTACGAATGGCGTTGAAACCGGTCGGGTATTCACCGGAGGGTTTTATCCTTTTACAAGGGAAGGATGGTAGCCAGGTGGCTGTCACTGATAGGGAATCTTCACACTATGCGGAACAAGTGGATCGTCAGAACGGGGAAACAATAAAGGACAATAACTGGATTTATTACGTGGGGACGTCGACTCCTAAAAGCAATTTGAGTTTCTCTAACCAGTTTACTTGGAAAGGTCTCACTCTTTCGTTTATGATTACGGGACGCTTCGGATATTATGTAAATCCGCTAGATTCATTTTTGGCTATTGATTTAAAATGCGCTTCTTATTCCAAACAGTTGGATAATTCGTTTAAAGTTTATGATGAGGGATACTCAAATCAGACTTCGTATTCGGCTTTTCCGCTTTACAATGATGACAATTATGCGACATATAAGGCGACTGGCGGGTATTTGTATGCTTATAGTGCGGCAAATCGAATGTTCCTAAGTAGTTTTATCAAAGGAGATCATATCCGGTTGAACGAAGTGTATTTAGGGTATGAACTTCCTGAACGTTGGCTTTCTCGCCAGAGTATATTTCGGCGGGTGAATGTTTATGCGCAGGCTAGTAATCTTGGCGTGTTGTGGAGTGCGAACAAGAAAATGGATCCCGATTATCCCGTGGGAAACTTGAAACCGATGGCTACTTTTACATTCGGGGTGAAGATCGGTTTTAAAAATTGGTAATGAATAAATTTCAAAAGTATGAAAAACAAGATAATTTTGAATATTTCTTTTTGGATGATAGTTGCCTTGGCGTTCGGTTCATGTAGTGATTATCTGGATGAAACACCGAATAAGTCAGGGAGTGCGTACATTTATCATATCGATCAACTTTATGGATTGACCGGAAGTCCCGATCTCTATTTGTTTTCTTCTGTGGATTATATCGGGTATGGTGTCACGGGGTATTACATGAATGAACAGCTTTTGTTGAGTGATGCCGTGGAATATACTCCCGAGCTCTGGTTGCTCGGAAATGCTTGTAGTGCGGATGTATATGATGTGTATTGTTATGAAACGGATTGGCTGGAAGATCAAAATGCGATGAATATCACGTGGACGCCGAGCTGGGAACGGATTTATCGGTTTAATACCGTGATCGAAAACTTGGATAAAGTGATCCAAACAACGGAAAATGTCCGGAATCAAGTGGAGGGGGAAGCCCGGTTCGGGAGAGCCTATTATCATTTTATCCTGCTTACGCAGTATTGTTTGTGGGATGAAGAGGCCCCAGGTATCGGTTATCGGGATAATACGGCGGCCCAAGAGATTCCAATGCGTCAGACCGTAGGCTACACGTTGAATCGTATTTATGAAGATTTGCGGTTGGCTGAGGAGGCTTTGCGTAAGGCCGGACGTACGACGTTTGATTTCGAACATAATTTCCGTCCCACCGTGCCCACGGTTCAGGCTTTTCGGGCACGTGTCGATCTTTACCGCGGGAATTATGAATCGGCATTACAGAATGCATCTGATGCACTTGCGGCTCATGATGTGTTGGTTGATTTTAAGAATGACCCGCAATACGTTTTGAGTTCTACAAGGGAAATCTATTTGTTAGATGAAACAGATCTTCATGTGGCATCAACTCTTACGGTGCGAATGATGATGAATTTGGTGAATCGCGGTGCGGAGATGGTGGCTGAATACGAGGAGTTATTCCTTCCGAGCGTATCTAAAGGTATGAGTTTTGGGGCTCCTGTTTCAGAATTTTTCTATAATCTTTTTGATCGGGAGAATGATGCCCGGTGGATTTATTTTTATAATGCTTACCAAACGTTGCAGGCTACTTCACTTTTACAGCCGGTGGTTTTGGAAGGAGGGACAACCCCCACGCCGAATTGTGTGAAATGGAGCGATCAGCAATGGTTGAAACCGGCCAATTATCATTCCTATCTCCGTTTTTATTGTAATGGTGGTGGGGATATTCTTGGTATGACTACTGCGGAAATGTATCTGACGAAGGCGGAGTGTTTGGCTCGTGGTGGGGATACCGATGCGGCGGCTGAAATACTGAAAACTTTGCGTCGAACTCGTTTTATAAATGATGAGTCGGCTGAAAACATCGGGGGAAGCGTGCAGGAAGTTCTTGATGAACGTACTCGTGAGATGGGGGCTTTTTGGCGTTTTTATGATATTAAACGTTTGAACGGGGCGGAAAATGCGGGAATCACTATCCGGAGAACGGTTCTTTCCGATCCGGCGGATTTGAATTCAGCAACGGAATTGGTAATAACACCGGATGATAAGCGTTGGGCTTTGCCGCTCTATCCCGTGGAAGCAGAGAGAATGGGGTGGCCGCAAAATGAAGGATGGAATTAATTTTTAATAAGGATTGAATAATGAAAACAATAGAATTATTTTATATCGTTATAGTATACGTGATCTTTTTGTGTTCCTGTCAACGGCAACCTTCTTTTGTTGTATCAGGAACTGTCAGTAAACCCGGTTTAGAAGGAAAGAAAGCACTCTTGATGGTGGATGATGGAACTTCTGAAAAGCTGCGGATGGATTCAACCACGATTGTCGATGGGAAATATACTTTTAAAGGGGGTGTCGAAAAGGCCAAAACGGCTTCAATCGTCCTGAATCTTCATGGAAAGAAGGTTGTTTGGGTTAATTTCGTACTTGAAAATGACGACATCACGGTTAAGACGGATGTTGACGGTTGGAGTGTTGTTTCGGGAACTGTAAGTAATGATGAATTTCAGGAATTTAAGAATGCTAAAAGACCGCATGATGAGCAAGTGCATAAATTTTATCAAGATTATAATGCCGCTATGACATCCGGAACATTAACACCGGAACAGGAAAAGAAGATGAGCGAAGAGGTCAGAAGATATCGTGCAACCATGGATTCTCTTACTTTTTGTTTTATTAAAAATAACGTGAACAATCCGGCTGCTTGGCAAGAACTCAAAGGTTTTGCCGTGTCACAACCTATTGAGAAACAGCGAGAGATGCTCTCTGATGCTACAGAACAGACTCTGAAAGAGCCTCTTGTGGCAGAAGTCGTACAACGAATCCGAGCATTTGGGCAAACTGCAGAGGGGCAATCTTATACAGATTTCCGTATGTTGACTCCCGGGGGAGAGGAGATGGCCTTGTCAGATTATGTTGGGAAGGAAAAATACGTGTTGATCGATTTTTGGTCATCGTGGTGTGGGCCATGTCGGGCTGAGATGCCTGATATGATAGCGATTTATAATCGGTATAAAGACAAAGGTTTTGAGATAATAGGAGTATCTTTGGATTCTAAACGGGAAGCATGGGTGAAAGCTATTCAAGATTTAAAATTGCCTTGGCCGCAAATGTCTGATTTGAAACGCTGGGATTGTGTAGGTGCGAAGATTTATGCCGTGCCCGCTATCCCGTATACTATACTTTTGGATAAAAATGGTAAAATACTGGCTCGTAATCTTCATGGAGAGGAATTGGAACGGAAGTTAATTGAGTTATTGGAATAGAATGTTTTTCTCGAAATAGAAATGTATGAGTGAACCTTTTTCTTTGCTTGAAAAGGATAAAAAGAGAAAGGTTCACTAAAAATAGTGTATGAATTACCCTATGTTTGTATGAAATACATTAAGAATGAAAGTGGACCGAGTATTTCTTTTAATTTTTGAATGCCTCTCGATTTTAAAAGTTTCACGGTAGCTATTGTGATTCCCATTTTGTTCGCAATTTCTTCTTGTGATATTCCTTCACAGGAATATTTGATTACTTCGGCAGTACGTGGCGGTAGTTGATTGATTGCTTCTGAGAGTAAACGATATTTCTCTTCTTCTACAACTAGAAGATCCATCGTTTGTTCCAAACGGTAATTGTCTACATATGCGTGATGAATTTTCTGCGTTCGAATATAGTTTAATGCAAGGTTACGTGCAGAAAGGTATAAAAAATTTCGTAGTGAAGGTCCTGGTTTGAGATTTCGTCTTTTGACCCAAAGAGTTATAAAAATTTCCTGAACGATGTCTTCTGCTGTAAGTGTTTCTCCGACAATTTTATAGACAAAGGAATAAAGAACTGTTGCATAACGATTCATGATTATGCCTAGAGCTTTTGCATCATCACGCGTTACACGTTCGAAAAGTATACCGTCATCCATACAAAAAATCTTAGTTAACGAGATAGTACCACCTTATGCAAAGGTAAATATAATCATGAAATAGAAAAGGGTTTCTCGTTATAATTTTTCCCCGGGATTCCGGGGAAAATATTTGATGATGTCGGACTATTTACGAGAAAATAGTTTAAATATTTATTTTTGTAATTTATCCGCTCTTTCTTTTAATCTGGCTGCACGAGCCTCGCTATCCGGGTGGGTAGAGAACATCTGTTGGATGCGAGATGCTTTTTCTCCTCCTGAGTTGGAGAGTTCCACCAGTTTGGTTAAGGCTTTTGACATGGCATAGGGATCAACTTTTTGTTGGAGGCAAAAATCAAAAGCGTAATCATCAGCGGCGTATTCTTGTTTTTGAGAGAATTGAGCCCCCATGAAAGCCTCTGCCAGCGCTCCTAGTTGGGAATCGGTCAATTTTGAAGCGGTCTCGCTTACCGCACCTGCCACGTTCTTGGCAGCTGAGCGGAGATAGGCGTTTTTCATGGCGTGTTTGGTGTCTTGGTGTACCACGTGTCCGATTTCATGACCGATAACGGCCAGAACCTCGTCGTCAGTCATCAATTCCATTAATCCGGCAAAGATGCGGATGCTTCCGTCCCCGCAAGCAAATGCATTAACATCAACAACTTCATATATAGCAAAATTCAGATTCAAACCTTCAATTTCGGGGAAGTTTGCCGTGATTTTGGCCAAGCGTTTACCTAGTTCGCTGTCCGGTGCGGCCACTTTATTATGAGTGTCCATCCATTGAATGTATTCTTGGCTCATGTTGGCAATGTCTTTGTCGGAAAGGGTGATTGCTCCTGCCGCGTCTTTGCCGGCTTGGATAGCTTTTTTGGTGTCAATCTTCATTTTGCCGATTTTAATTTGTGCTTGTAGAGTTAAGGTTCCGGCAAGTAATAATACGCACATGAATAGTTTTCTCATCGTTGTAGTGAATTTTAATGTTTGATTATTAAATATTTCCTTATTCTCGTTAGATTTTTTATTATCGGCTGCAAAAATAAATATTTCTCTTATATCTTCAACGGGAAAGAATTATTTAAAAATATTCTCGCGAGAAATGAGCAAGTGAAGAAAATTATATTACCTTTGCATCGCTCAAATGAAAAGGACTCGTAGCTTAATGGATAGAGCACTTGGTTACGGCCCAAGAGGTTGTGGGTTCGACTCCCGCCGAGTTCACGAAAATGTCTGAAAATGGCATGATAACTTACTAGACCTTGTATATCAAAAGATTTACAAGGTCTTTTGTTTTAAAAGACAATCGATCACGCTTTGTATTTCCATAACTTGATCGCGTGACAAATAGCTTAATCCTTGATCGTTAATTTGCACGTCATATTCGATTTTGGGAATCTCGTTTATCCGTGTTAGTGTTTCATTTTTTATAATCATGGGTGTTTCTCTCGTGATATCTATCTTTTTATGGGTGTCATTTTCTTCTTGTAACAAGACGTCGAGTTTGTTCTTTCTCGATCGTGTCGATTTAATTTTCTTCGGTTTTACCCCGGGAATGGAGCATTGTATATCCATTTTCTCGACTTGATTCAAAAACGAGAGAAGGGTTAAGAACAAATCCAGTATTACCCAAGAAGGAGTGCTTTGTATTTCTACATATAGGGCGTCAGCGGTATAACCCGCGCTAAAAATCCCCTCGTTAAAAGTCGTCGTTTTTCGAATCATGGAATATTGTCCCAAATCAGAAGATGAATTCTCGTTTGCCATGGGAATTTCGTCTTCTCTATCCCAGTAATCTTCTATCGTTTCATAAAGAGATTCTAAATCCTCGAGGGATAACCCGTGAATGGTTTCTTTCCCGAGTTTTAAATAGTAACTCTGCCCGGGTTCATCTTGACCCGTGGTACAAGTGGGGATATTATCATTTTTCATGGTATTTCGTTTTTTTATTGTTGTTAAATTATTCGTTTTCCCGTAAAAAATCAGCCAGTATTTTTTCAAATTTTTCAAACTCGGGGGGAGATAATTTGTCAGAGTTCTGCCCGTTAATATATAACGTGTAATAAAATGTAGGTTTGGTATCCCAACAACCATGATTGATCCCTTTTGAAACATCCATGTTGTTATCAAGTAAGTTTTCGTGTTCGCTCGTGAGATCGTTTTCCCGAATTTCTAGCAAGAAATTTTCCCGTTCCTCGTGTATCCACGTCGAATTATCAATATGTTGAAGACGTAACCGCCGGGTGTTATCCTTTAAAAAAGTTTGAAGTGAGTCAGAAAGAGCCTTTACCTGTGAATAGGTGATACACTGGATCTTTCCGGCAGAAGAAAAAATGTAATAACGAGTTTTTAGCTCATCGCACATTTCACCAAGATTCATGTCCATTTCTATGGAAAACCAAAAATCTTTACGATCTTCTTTCATCCTTTTGCGTGCGGTCTTTTCCTTCTCCCGAAATAATTCAATCCTGTGTTGCAGGTTTTCAAGTTGGAGCCTAGAGATTCCATGCAGTGACCGGTTGCCTGTAACGATACAATAACTTTTCTTGGAATTATTCTCTTCTACGATGGGATTCATGGGGGTCGAATTATCCATGATATGCTGTATTAGTGAAGGCAGAAAAAAAGACGGTTCCGCCTGTCCCGCTGCTCAACACCAAAGGCGTGTGAGGTGCATTAACACTCTCTACGGGGGTACGAAACCGCCGTATGGAGATAGCAGGCATAAAAAATGCCTGTCACTAAGTGGCAGGTTTCCCCGCCTTTGGTATGTTGAGCACTACAAATATACGATTAATTTTGGAATTATATACGATTTTGCAGTAAAAAGAAAAAATCGTTGTTTTATGCTTAAATTCCTTCGTCACTCCGTGTCAAGTGAGCCCGAAAGGGGCTCGGAGTGGCTATGTTCGACAGATAACGAGCAAAGCTCTCTATTTGTCCTCACTTGATCATCTTTATAAGTTGATATGGTGTATTGTTAGGGTAGAGCTCTTTTATCTTTGGAGCAATCCCAGATCAAAGACGTTACATTTTCGCTCCCGAAGGTCTTTGTACCGAAGATGATTCGAAGGTGCACCGAAGTTGATCCCTATCTTCAACGGGATTTCATTGGAACTTGATGGGGTGGTCACGGGAGACTAGGGTGAGGATTGGGCTGGGAGATTCTAAATAGAATAGTGAGAAATTAACAGGAATGTCATTTTTTTGAAGGTGATAAATGTTATTTTTGTAAGAGTTATAAAACTAAGCACAATGATGGAGAAGACGGTTTATTTTTTGGGGGCGGGTTTTTCTAAAGAAGCGGGAGGTTTGGTTCAAAACGAAATTATCAAGACCATTCTGGATGAGGATTTTACACGGGATAACGAGCGCTTGATTAAAGCTAAGAATAATTTTATTGGCTTTCTGAAGGAAGAGTTACATATTTACGAGGATCACTATTGTAGCGTGCAATTAGAGGATATATTCACGCCAATAGATCGTTGTGTCTGGGATGGACTTTCTATTGGTCGTTACAGTGCTAGGGGATTGGTGGAGTTACGGGAGGAGTTTAATGCGTTGATGGGAGCCGCGGTGAATTACAGTTTCCAGAAAAATCGGGCTTGCTGTGATTATATAGATGAGTTTGCGGAATATATAAATCAGGTTGCCCGGCAGCGTATGTCGGACGGGGTGGATCGGGTGGCGGTGATCACGACGAATTGGGATGTGATGTTTGACCATGCCTTGAAACGGGCCATCGAGAATGGGCACCCGGAAAAGTTGAGCGTGGTAGATTATTGTTGCTACGTGAGTTCGTGGGAGGCAAATGACGACACGATTAAACCGGGGCTACTTGCCGTGGGGTATGGCGGGTACAATATTAAATTGCTGAAGTTGCACGGGTCGATGAACTGGTTTCAATGTCCCATGTGCCAGCGTATGTACGTCCGGTTTGGCGAGGAGATCGAGATCATGAAGGCCGCGTATTGTCGGCACTGCCGGAAGAATTATGGTATGTCGGAGATTAATTCGATCAAGTTACAAAGCAATTTGTTGTTACCTACCTATTTAAAGAATCTGAGTAATATCCAGATTAAATTGGTTTGGCAGAATGCAGCGATTGAACTGTCGGAGGCAACGAGAATCGTGTTTATCGGTTATTCTTTGCCGTCTGCCGATTTCGAGATCAGGCAATTATTGGCGAGGATGATTCGTCCGGATGCAGAAATACAGGTAGTTCTTTATCCAGATAATCCTCATGTGGAGGCGGAAGCGGAGCGATACCGAAATTTTTTCGGTAGTCGGATTTCAGAACAGGATATCATGCGGTTGACGGTACCGGAATACGTGGGGAAGTTAAAAACTAAAAGATAAAAGTATCCCCAAGTTCCAACCCGTCACAACTTTTATCTTTTAGTTTTTAACTTTTATCTTAAAAGTGGTATTTATACTCTATTATGGTAGGTCTGAATGCTTTATTTTTGTATGTATAAAGAAATGTACAATTCAAGGAAAGAATTTATGACAAGTTATCATTTAGAGTCAGCATGTTGCGGGACTACTTTTGAGGATAAAGAGTGGGAGTTAGAATGTCCCCATAAGGATGGTGCGGCTTTGATCTATGCACATTATGCAAAACGTCAATTTGAAGTGAGAAATGATTTGCCCGGTATTTACAGGTATGCGAATTGGATGCCTATTTGCCGGACGCTGGAAGGTTCCGGGGCTCCTGTGACTTACAAGAGCGAGGGGCTGGCCGAGTATCTGGGCCTGTCTAATTTGTACATAACGTTTAACGGTTATTGGCCGGAACGAAATGCCGTGATGAAGACCGGATCTTTCAAGGAGTGTGAAGCATTTTCTGTATGTGCACGAAATAACGCTTTTAATGACAAGATTATGGTGGTGGCTTCTGCCGGAAATACGGCGAGGGCTTTCGGGCGTGTATGTTCGGAGAATCGTATACCGTTGTTATTGTGTGTGCCGGAAGATAATTTGGAGGCAATTTGGGCGGATGGGCCGTGGAATGATTGCGTGAAATTGGTATGTGCGGCTTCGGGATGTGATTATTTTGACGCGATTCATCTATCTAATATTATATGCGAGATGGAGTTTTTCTACCCTGAGGGAGGGGCCAAGAACGTGGCTCGCCGTGATGGGATGGGAACAACCGTGTTGTCGGCCGTGGAAACAATCGGTCGTATCCCGGATTATTATTTCCAAGCCGTGGGTAGCGGAACGGGTGCGATTGCGGCATGGGAGGCTAACAAACGATTTATTGCCGATGGGCGTTTCGGTTCGCATTTGATGAAATTGATGGTTTCTCAAAACGCACCGTTTACGTTGATGTACGATGCATGGAAAGCGGGTTCTCGGGCTTTGTTGGCATTGGATGAGAATATGGCCAGAGAGCAAGTGAAAGAGATGTATGCCAAGGTGTTGTCAAATCGTAAACCTCCTTACTCTTTGAAGGGAGGGTTGTATGATGCGTTGGTGGCAACGGGTGGAGATATGTTCTTGGCAACGAATGAAGAGGCGATGGAGGATAAGGCGTTGTTCGAGCAGTTGGAAGGAATTGATATTGAGCCGGCGGCGGCGGTTGCTTTGGCCAGTTTGATGCAATGTGTTCGGGAGAGACGGGTAGAGGAGGATGCCGTGATCATGTTGAATATCACGGGAGGAGGAATTGCCCGTTATAAAAAAGAATTTAATCCGGTGATGCAGAAGCCTGATTTGGTGTTCCCGGTAAATCCGAACCCGGAGATGGTAAAGGAGAAAGTGAGAGAGTTGATCGGAAAGTAAAAAATATATCAAAAACCCCGTAACGAAAGTTGCGGGGTTTTTCGTACCTTTGAAATTCGAATATTTTCAAAGAAAAGGGATATGAATAGACTGAAAGAGCACAAAGAGATAAATTTGTTGCTTCGATATAAAAAAGAAATACTCCGTCGTATGGATTGCCTGCTGGATTTGGACTATCATTATATGGTGTTGCGCAGGGATTACGGGAATCGTTTCGTGATCACGGAGTTCTTGCAAAAAGCATTATCCATCGTGGTGGTTTCTTTTAATCGTTTTATCAAGGATGCGTGTACGATTTCGGCGTCGGCACTCACGTTTTATTCTATCCTGTCGTTTATCCCGTTGATGGCGCTGGCTTTCGCTTTAGCTGCCGGGTTTGGTGCCCGCGAAGCGTTGGAGAAAGAGTTTATGATACAGTTGGGGGATAACCAGGAGTTTGCCGGACAGTTGTTGGGGTATGTCTCGAAGGCGATTGACCATGCTAAGGGCGGGGTGATCACGGGGGTCGGTATCGTGATTTTATTGTGGTCGGTGATCAAGGTGCTGAATAGTACCGAAATGACGATGAATCGTATCTGGGGGGTACGCAAGGGGAGGAGTTTACGGCGGATGTTCACGGATTATTTTTCGATTATCTTTATAGCCCCGATCCTGATGATTCTCGTGAGTAGTCTGAATTTGTTCATGACAAGTTCCGGTTGGCAGGAGAATTTCCCGTTAATCAGTTCTTTCTTGCAAATTGTGATCAAATTACTGCCTTATATGCTGGTGTGGATGTTGTTTATTTTCCTGTATATGTTCATGCCAGCGACCCCGGTGAAGTTCAAGCACGCTTTCGTGGCGGCGATGATTGCCGGGACGGTTTACCAGATCATTCAGTGGTTTTATATTCGTTTCCAGATAGGCATGAGTTCTTATAGTGCCATATATGGTACGCTGGCTGCCTTGCCGTTGTTGCTGGTGTGGTTGCAGTTAAGCTGGAGTGTCGTGTTGTGGGGGACGGAATTGTGTTATATTCTCCGAAACAGGCACTTCATGTACAAGAACGAATTGTTCGGGGATACGGCTTGGATGGAGACATTGGAATGTGCGCTGAAGGTCATGAAGTTTGTGGCTAGAGTGTACGTGAACGGAGAGGGTGGTCCGAGTCTGGGGATGATCAACAAGGAGTTGAAGATTAACACGGGAAAGTTGCGTATCGTGTTGCAAGAGCTGGTGGATTTGCATATTCTGGTGGAGGCGAAGGAAGAGGATGATTATTTCTATTATCCGGCCTTTGATCTGCATACCATGTCGGTGGGAGATATTATCGTTCGTTTTTCGAGAGTGGATGAAAGTCGGGATGAGATTTGGAAAAAACAATTCAAGGAAACCGTGTTGTCCGGTTTTGCAGGCGATCGGTTGATTGTGGATTCTGGGGCTCAGCAATAACGGGAATGCTTGCGTTTTAAAGTCTCGTTTTTTCTTGTATATCTGGTAAAACTTTTATATATTGTCGAGCAAATTGAAATGAAGTATGAGGAAAAGAATCGATTTAGAGTACATTTTCTCATCGTCGGTAACAATATTGTTCTCCCGTCTAAGTTCTGCTCCCGGTTTGGCGGAGTGGTTTTCCGATGATGTGAAACATGATGGAAATATCTTCACGTTTGTGTGGGATGGTATTGGTGAAGAAGCGGAGTTAGTGGATAGGAAGAAAAATTCTTACGTGCGCTTCAAGTGGCTGGATGCGGACGATGCGGACGAATTTTTTGAATTTTCGCTCCACGTAGAGCCTTTGACGGAGGAGGTCGCTTTGATCATCACAGATTTCGTGGATGCTGATGAAGAGGGGGATGCTATTGAATTATGGAATAAACAGGTCGAAATGTTACATCGCACGGTGGGTGGATAAAGTTTTTTTCTATCTTTGTGAATTCGTTTATCACGAGTAAAGTAGAAAATAAGAAAACCAATATAAGGTGCTAAAGATGAAGAAGCTCCACCTGTTTATGCTTAAAAGTTTTGTCGGTCCTTTTGTGGCCACCTTTTTTATTAGTATGTTCGTTTTGATCATGCAGTTCTTGTGGCGATATATTGATGATTTGGTGGGAAAAGGATTGGAAGGTCATGTTATTTCAGAATTACTTTTTTACGTGTCATTGACTCTCGTGCCGATGGGTTTACCATTGGCCGTGTTGTTGGCCTCCATCATGACATTTGGTAGTTTGGGGGAGAATTACGAATTAACGGCGTTGAAAGCGGCAGGTATTTCCCTGTACCGGATTATGAAACCGTTGATCGTACTGATCATTATTTTCACGATTGCGGCTTTCTTTTTTTCCAACAATGTTCTTCCTTACGCTAACTTGAAGGCGAGTAGCTTATTGTACGATATAAAACGACAGAAACCGGAATTATCCTTGAAGGAGGGAGTGTTTATCAATGATATAGAGGGGTATAGTATTAAGGTGGATAAGATCGACAAGAAGTCGGGTATGATGTACAAGATGTTGATTTACAACCATACGGATAGAAAAGGTAATTATGAGATGACAATTGCGGATTCCGGTATCATGGAGGCAGACCCGACGGGACGTTTTATGGAGGTGGAATTGTATCACGGTTACACGTACACGGACGAGGGGTTGAAGTCGAATAATAATAAAACCTATCCTTTCCGGCGAGTGCAGTTTGACAAGCAGTACTTTGTTATCCCGTTAGGCGATAAGGATTTGCAGCGTACAGATGAAGATTTGTTCAAGAATAGCTACGGGATGTTGAATATCGCCCAACTGGATAGTACGGTTTCGGCTCTGTCTCTACGATTGGATAGCCGGAAACAAAGAAAAGCGCACGATATGCTCCGGGAGAATTACGTGAGGAAACAGGAGAGAAACCCCAAGCGGGATAGCGTGATTCGTGAAGAGACGAGAGGGGGTGTCAGGAATCTGGATAGTCTTTACCAGACTTTTGACGTGGAGGAACGAAAAAACACGATTGACCAAGCCGTGCAGCTTGCCCGGGGGGCTCAAACGAGTCACATGAATGATTTATCTATCAATAAACGGGACGAAGAGGCCGTTCGTAAATATAATATCGAATGGCATAGAAAGTTTACCTTGTCATTTGCCTGTTTTATTTTCTTCTTTATCGGGGCCCCGCTGGGGGGTATTATCCGTAAAGGAGGATTGGGGGCCCCGGTAGTGGTTTCGATTTTCTTGTTTATTGTGTATTATATTATCTGGATGATGGGGGAACGAGCGGCCCGGGAAGGGGTACTGGAACCTTGGCAGGGCATGTGGATTTCTTCCGTGATCCTGTTGCCATTGGGTGCTATATTGACTTACACGGCCATGACGGATTCGGCTGTCATGAGTAGTGAATCGTATACTAATTTTATCAAGAAGATCATCGGTTTCTTTAAAAAAAAAGATAAAAATGCGTGAATTGAGAATCGTGTATATGGGAACACCGGATTTTGCGGTGTATCCGTTACAGAAGTTGCTGGAGGCCGGACACAAGGTCGTGGCTGTCGTGACCAATCCGGATAAACCGGCGGGGAGGGGACAAAAGATTCAAGAGTCTCCCGTGAAGAAGTTTGCCGTGGAGAAGGGGATTCCCGTGTTGCAGCCGGAGCGTTTCCGGGATGAACGGTTTTTAGAGGAGTTGAGGGCTTTTCAAGCGGATTTGCAGCTCGTGGTGGCATTCAAGATGTTGCCGGAGGTGGTTTGGAATATGCCCCCGTTGGGAACGGTTAATTTGCACGCTTCTCTGTTGCCGGATTACCGGGGGGCGGCCCCGATCAACTGGGCGGTGATGAACGGGGAGACTTGTAGCGGGGTGACGACTTTTCTTTTGAAACACGAGATTGATACCGGGAATTTGATTTTCCAAGAGCGGGTGGAGATTGAGCCGAACATGACGGCCGGGGAGTTGCACGATCAATTGATGTACACGGGGGCCGATTTGCTGGTGAAAACGGTGGAGGCAATGGCTGCCGGAGATTATCCGTTGCAGGATCAGGTAGGGTTGCTGGCCGGGCGTGAACCGAAACACGCACCTAAAATATTCAAGGAGGATATGAAGGTGGATTGGACACTTGGGGTGGACGCTATTTTTAATCATATACGAGGACTTTCACCTTTTCCGACGGCGTGGACCGAGTTTCGAAACAAGAAGAACGGGGAAGTTGTGTCGTTGAAAATTTTTGAGACAGAGCGAATCGTGAAAGATCATGGGAAAGACGTTGGTTTATCAACGGATAATAAAACTTACCTGGACGTGTTGGTAGAGGGGGGAGTCATTCGGATAAAAGAGTTGCAGTTGTCCGGGAAAAAGCGGATGAAGACGGAAGAGTTCTTGCGGGGATTTCATATAGAGGATTACTCTTTGTAATCAATTTACTATGCGTGTCGGGCGAGAAACAATGCGAAGACCGATCCTTAGGTTAGGGTTCGGGGGGAGTATGTTGCTTGCCTTGGTGATGGGGTGGTGGTATTTTCTACCAACCCCGTTGTTTACTGTGCCTTATTCTACGGTGATTCTGGATAAGGAGGGAGAGATTATGGGTATGACGGTAGCGAGTGACGGGCAGTACCGGGTGTCGGGCAGGGGGCGCCTTTCCATGAAGTATATGGCTGCTTTACTATGTTTCGAGGATAAGCGGTTTTTGACTCACTCCGGGGTGGATCCGTTGGCGATAGGACGGGCATTGTGGTTGAACGTGCGGAGTGGTTCGGTCGTGAGTGGCGGAAGTACGTTGACGATGCAGGTAATTCGGCTGTCACGTGACAACCCGCCCCGGACGATTCCGGAGAAGATATTGGAAATGTTGCTGGCGATTCGTCTGGAACAGAGTTACACGAAATGGGAGATTCTGAATATGTACGTGGACCACGCCCCCTTTGGTGGGAATATCGTGGGAATACAGGCGGCATCACTAAAATATTTTAATCGTCAGCCGGATGAATTGAGCTGGGCCGAGGCGGCATTGCTTGCCGTGTTGCCCAATGCCCCGGCTTTGATGTACCCGGGAAAGAATATGCCCGGTCTGAAAGGAAAGCGGGATGCTCTGTTGCGTGAACTTTATGAACAGGGATATTTTGAGCAAGGGGATCTGGAAATGGCGATGGCGGAACCTTTACCGGAACAGGTGTATAGTCCGGAGTGTATCGCACCTCATTTGCTGGCAAGAGCTTACGGGCAGCGTCGTGGAGAGATTAGCCAGACGTTTATTGATTCCCGGTTGCAGGAGCAGGTGAATGGGATTGTGAGGCGGCATATTGATGTGTTGAAACACAATCATATCTATAATGCTGCCGTGTTGGTAGCGCATATCCCGACCGGGCAAGTACGGGCTTATGTGGGAAACGGGCCAAAGGTGCGTGATGACGGGGGCAATCAAGTGGATATTATCACTTCGAATCGTAGTTCGGGGAGTATTTTGAAACCAGCTTTGTACGCATTGATGCAGCAATCCGGGTATATCTTGCCGGGGACGATCGTGTCGGACGTGCCGTCCCGTTTCGGGGGATATGTCCCCTCGAATTTTAACAAGGATTTCCAAGGGATTGTCCCTGCCGATAAGGCGTTGTCAATGTCTCTGAATATTCCTTTCGTGCGCTTGTTGCGGGAGTACGGGGTGGAGCATTTCTATGATGATTTGAAAAAGATGGGGATCACGACATTAAATCGGAAGGCGGAGAATTACGGGTTAAGTTTGATTTTGGGAGGAGCCGAGTGTAAGTTGTGGGATTTGTGCAATATGTACGGGGGGATGGCTTCAATTTTGAGGCACTATACCGAGTGTGACGGGACGAGTTTTAACCACGAGTTTCGACGTTTACGACTTTGGACGGATGAACAGGTGGATAGTGTCGTGGTGCAGAATAACGTGGTTAACGCTGCCGCAGTATGGCTTACTCTCAAAGCTTTGCAGGACGTGGAACGGCCGGACCTGGAGTCGGGATGGAAGAATTTTGCTTCTTCGATGAATCTTTCCTGGAAGACGGGAACGAGTTTTGGCTTCCGGGATGCTTGGGCGGTAGGGGTGAATCCGGAATACGTGATCGGGGTGTGGGTTGGTAATGCGGATGGCGAGGGACGTCCCGGACTGATCGGGGTACGGGCTGCGGCTCCGATTTTGTTTGAGGTGGCCTCTTTGGTGAGGACAGATGCCCGTTTTTACATGCCGAAGGAGGAGTTATCTGCGGTTGCCGTTTGTCGTAAGAGTGGGTATCGGGCATCTTCTATATGTCCGGAGACGGATACTATTTACGTGGCTCGATCCGGGGAAAAAACAGAGGTTTGTCCTTACCATCGATTAGTGAATCTTGACCGGACGGGTAAATTTCGGGTGGATTCGGAATGTGAATCCGTATCACGCATGAGGATAGAACCTTGGTTCGTGCTGTCTCCCGTGCAGGAGTGGTATTATGCCCGCACACATTCGGATTACAAGAAATTGCCGCCTTATCGTGTCGATTGCCAGCGGGGGCAGGATGATGTGATGGAAATGATTTACCCGCAGCGAGGATTGCGGGTGTTTATTCCCAAAGATTTAGGGGGAGTGGTACGTGGTGTTGTGTTTGAAATGGCTCATCGAGAGCCTTCCACGTTGGTGTACTGGCATATTGACGATCAATTTCTGGGAACAACCCGTTATCATCACCAATTAGAGGTGAACGTAGCCCCCGGACGACATACGCTTTATCTCGTGGATGCGAAGGGGAATTCGCTACGGCAGAGTTTTGTTGTCGTGGATGGGGAAAAGGATTATAAATGAGTTAATGCTTGCCGGGTTTTAGGAAATCATTTTTGCTGATCTTGGTGTGATGTTTTTCTTTGTCTCCGGATTTTACGACAATAGTTACCGAATCTTTCCATTGCTGAAGGTTTACAAGTGATGAAATATCACATGAAACGGTTTCGTAGTCGGTCTGAGTTTTTGACCAATCATCGGGAGTATTCGGGTTGTAGTAAAGTTGTAATTTCAGTGAATCCTGAGTTTGTTCTTGAGGATCATATACTAAACTGATTTTACCTTGAATTTTCTCTCCGGTTATCGAGTTAAATGTGGAAAAACCTGCATGTAGATCGAAATAACCACGGTAGCCATAGCCTATACCCAATAATGAGGGTAATTGACAATTCTCGGCAACGTTTGTGTCATTAGCTTCCTCTTGGCTAATCGGGTGAATTACCTCGTATTTTGACCACGTGACGACATGGGCATTGTTGATAAACTTTTCACCGTTCGTGGAGGTTTCCCAGTCTTCCTCGTTATAATAAAAGCTGAAATAACCTCTTTCCGCATCAGCGAGATTTTTGTCATATGAGATTACCAGTCCCCCACCATCCAGATAGCAATAGAAACCGTTTGTTGTGTCCCCGATAATTGTGGCAGTACTCATAAAGCCTCTTGAGCCGTCATCTTTGTTGTCATTGCAACTAGAGCCTATTACTAGGCATATAAATAGGGTAATGATTACTGGTAAATTCTTATTCATACATAATTGATTATAATACAGCAAATATACAAAAAATGCACTGCGAGAGTGCATTTCCTTCAATGAATATTTTATGAATACTTCTATTATTTCCTGTTCACGTCTCTGGAACTAGCCTGAGCGGTAGGCATAATTTGGATGTCGTTCAAGCAGATATGAGCCGGGCGTGTCACGGCAAACACGATCGTGTCGGCAATGTCTTCTCCCGTGAGAGGGGTAACACCCTTGTACACGTTGTCTGCGGCTTGTTGGTCACCTTTGTAACGCACTACGGAGAATTCGGTTTCGACCATTCCCGGAGCGATGTTGGTTACCTTGATGTTGTGTTTCAACATATCGATGCGCATGGCTTTAGAAAGGGCATCCACGGCGTGTTTGGTGGCACAGTATACATTCCCACCAGGATAAACTTCCTTGCCTGCCACGGAGGCGATGTTGACGATATGTCCTTTTTCATTTTTGATCATCAAAGGGGCTACTTCATGGGTGATGTAAAGAAGGCCTTTCACATTGGTGTCGATCATGCGTTCCCAATCATCCAAAATCCCATCTTGAATAGGAGAAGTTCCCACGGCAAGACCTGCATTATTGACTAGAATATCTATATTTTTCCACTCTGTCGGTAGGTTGCTGATTGCGTTGTGAACTTCCTCTTGGTTACGAACATCGAATTGAAGAGCCAATACTTTAATGCCTTTTGCCTTTAATTCATCTTCCAGTGCAGCTAGACGGTCGCCCCGGCGTCCGGTGATGATGATGTTATATCCGATTTCGGCCAACTTGGTTGCTGTAGCCTTTCCGATACCGGAAGTGGCCCCTGTGATTAATGCTATCTTGTTCATTGTAATTATTGTTTAAATCTGTCGTGCGAAGGTATGATTTTTTTCTTATTTTCGCACGAAATAATAGTTTCAAGTTACAGGTTGCAACTTGCAGGTTTGTTTCCGGACGAATAGCTTTTGAGCTTGTAACTTGTAACCTGTAACCAGTAACGTGGCAAAGCCACCATATTATGTATAAAGAGATAGAATTGAGGATTACGCCGGAAGAGGCACATGATCGGGAGATTGTCAATGAGCTGTTGGCAAGGATGTTGCACGTAGATCAGGAGAGAATCGTGCATGTGGAGATTTTGCGAAAATCGATAGATGCCCGTCAACGCAGGGTTGTTATTCAACTGAAAGTTGGTGTTCATCTGGATCGGGTGGAACAGAAAGAACGAGTATTTGTACCCCAATACCGGGATGTTTCGTCTGCCGGGACGGTTGTCGTGGTGGGTGCCGGACCGGCCGGTTTATTTGCGGCTTTACGCTTGATAGAGTTGGGGAAAAGACCGATAGTTTTGGAGAGAGGGAAATGCGTGGAAGAGCGGAAACAGGATCTGAATCGTTTGTACAAAACCGGGGTGGCGAATGAAGATTCGAATTACGGTTTCGGGGAAGGAGGGGCCGGGACGTTCTCGGATGGTAAATTGTTTACTCGCTCGAAGAAACGGGGGAACGTGGATCGTATTTTGGAAATCTTGGTCTATCACGGGGCGAATCCTAATATATTGATTGATGCACACCCGCATATCGGTACGGATAAATTACCCCAAGTAATTGTGAATATGCGTAAGACCATTGAAAAATATGGTGGAGAAGTACGTTTTAATAGTCGGGTGAGAGATATTATTATAGAGCAGAACCGGGTGAAAGGAGTTGTGACGGGTGATCAGGAGATTCGGGCAGAACACGTTATTCTTGCCACGGGGCATTCTGCACGTGACGTGTACCGGATGTTACAGGCTCGGTCCGTGTTGATGCAACCGAAGGATTTTGCCGTGGGGCTTCGACTGGAACATCCGCAAGAATTGATAGACCGGATTCAGTACCATAACCCGCAAGGGCGGGGAGATTTTCTACCTGCTGCCGAGTATAGTTTCGTGACGAATATGGATGGGCGAGGGGTATACTCATTTTGTATGTGCCCCGGGGGAGTGGTCGTTCCGGCTTGCACGGGACCCGAACAACAAGTGGTGAATGGTATGTCTGCATCTGGTAGAAACACGGCATGGGCAAATTCGGCTATGGTAACCTCGATCGGGGAGAGTGAATTGAATGGGATGAGGTACAAGGGATTATTTGCCGGATTGGAATTTCAAGAGGATTTAGAGCGGGCGTCTTGGGAACAGGGTGGAAAGAACTTGTATGCTCCGGCTCAACGATTAACTCATTTTCTGAGAGGACATTTAAGTGAAAATTTACCAAAAAGTTCTTATAAACCGGGAGTACAGGCAACCTCTTTTCAAGAATGGTTACCCGAGGTCGTTTACCAGCGTCTTCGTGGAGGGTTGGAGCAATTTGGGAAAAAGGCCCGAGGGTTCATCACGGAGAATGCCCTTCTGTTGGGCGTGGAGAGCCGGACTTCTTCTCCATTGAGAATACCGAGGGAGACCGAAAAGATGGTGCATCCTGAAATTGTCGGGTTATACCCTTGCGGGGAAGGAGCCGGATATGCCGGGGGAATTGTCTCGGCCGCGATGGATGGAGAAGGCTGTGCAGAGGCAATTTGTTAAGAAACAAGAAGGGCCTGATTGGTTATAACCGAATGTGTTAAAGTGACTTTGTTTTTTTGATAAAAAATTTGCATTGATCAAGAAAATATCTACATTTGCGAATGTATAAAGAATTTATTAGTTCTAATCCTAAAACTGTCTATTATGAATAAAGCTCAATTAATTGACGCAATTGCTGAAAAAGCTGGTTTGACAAAAGCAGATTCTAAAAAAGCATTAGAGGCTTTTGTAGCTACGATCGGAGAATCTTTGAAAAAAGATGAAAAAGTAGCATTGGTTGGTTTCGGATCTTTTTCTGTATCTGAAAGAAGCGCAAGAGCAGGTAGAAATCCGCAAACCGGGAAAACAATCCAAATTCCGGCAAAGAAGGTGGTGAGATTTAAAGCTGGTGCTGAATTAGAAGGCCAACTATAATTACCATTTAAGAGATTTAAAAGGGGGTGTTTTGAGGACACCCTTTTTTTGTTCATCGACAAGTTGTAGGTTTTTCAGTTGCAAGTTGCGAAAAACGGAGAAAAATGAACTTGTAACTTGCAAACTTGTAACTTTTAACGTGACGAAGTCACCTTAAAATAGCATTATGCATACTGTAAAAGAACAGGTTGAGTATCTTAGAGAGTTTGTGACGGACTATAAAAATGACTTGTTCCGTCGGTTAATTGCGGAACGAACAAGTTATGTCACGATGGTACTCGAAGATTTTTACCAACAACATAATTGTAGTGCCGTGTTGCGTTCGTGTGATTGTTTTGGAATTCAAAATGTACATGTAATTGAAAATACGAATTCTTTCACGGATAATTCCGAAATTTCGATGGGAGCTGCCGATTGGTTGACGGTTCATCGGCACCGGAAGAGAGAGAATAACACGGTGGAGACGATCGAGATGTTGAAATCACAGGGATACCGGATCGTGGCAACAACTCCACATGAACGAGATACTTTTATTGATGATATTGACCTTCACAGGGGGAAGATGGCTTTTTTCATGGGGACGGAGTTGACGGGGTTGTCGGATGACGTGTTGTCGAGGGCTGATGAGTTCGTGAAAGTGCCCATGTATGGTTTTACGGAGAGTTATAACGTGAGTGTGTGTGCTGCTTTATTAATGTATAGCGTGGTACAGCGTTTGCGACAGACAGATATAGATTGGCATTTGCCGGAGGAGGAACGCTATCAAGTTTTGTTTGCTTGGTACAAGCGTTCGATTAAGGCTTCGGCTCAGATATTGGAACGATTTAATCATAACAAGTGAGAGATGTATTATTTGAAATGTAAACACTGTAATCACCTGAACGAGGTGAAGTCCGAGTACTTAGTGGTATGTGGTTTGTGTAACCGGAAACTGGAGGATAATTACAAGGATTGGAAAGTGAAACATCCGGAGAAGTCGTTTGAAGACTTTCAGCGAGAGGTATGCCTGACAGAAGAACAGGTGAAGAAAGGAGATACGATAAAACTAACCGGTAAGAGAGGGAATAAAAAGGGGGTGATTGCCGGGGGGATAGGGGGAATACTGGTGATGTTGATGATTTTGCTTGTAATAAAGGGGATGAAGGATAGTTATGACGAGTTGTATGGAGATGGTGATACTCCGGTGTTGGAGCAGCAATGGTACACGGGGACATACGCGGGAGGTGCGTCTCTTGCGACCCCCAAGGCAATGAAGTCCGTGGGGAACGTGATGAATAAATTGCCCGAGGAGGTGCGTCCTTTGGTTAAAGAGATGCAAACTTTTAGTTATAAGGGAAACGGATTGGAATTCATGTATTTATATACCGAGTACACTCCTGAAGTTGGGCAGGTTGATTTAGAGGGTGCTGTGAATGGGGGATTGAATCAGTTGAAGAATCAACCCGGGGTATTCGATTTGAAAAATGATATTGCTTACGTGGAGGAGGGTGGTTTGAGCGGGGTCGTTATGCAGGGAACATACGTGCAAAGAGGGACGGAATATGAATTTAAGATTACTTTATACACGCCCGGATTGAAACTTTATCAATTTATTTCCAGTAATAAGAAAGGAGATGACACGGCTAGAGGTGTTGTGCGTCGAATATATGATTCGTTGAAAATCAGCGGACATGGAACATCAGAAACAGGAGGTGCAGAATGAAAGAACAAGTGTATTTATTGGAACAGTTTGACGATATAAAGATATTGCGTTACGATGTCCCCGCTTTTGAGGGATTGTCCTTGCGGGAAAAGTTATTTGTTTATTACTTGAGTCGGGCGGCTTTGGCCGGAAGAGATATTCTCTGGGATCAGAATAATAAATATAATCTTCGGGTCCGGGCGGCTTTGGAAAGTATTCTTCGGGCATATCAAGGAAACCGGGAGACAGAAGAGTTTCAGGCTTTTCTGGTGTACGCTAAAAAAGTGTTTTTTGCTAATGGAGTACATCATCATTACTCGATGGAAAAGTTTACCCCTTCGTTTACTCCCGAATATTTTAAGTCACTTCTTCGGGAAGTGGGAGCGCAACAGTTGTATGAGGAAGTAGAACGTGTTATCTTTGATCCGGAATATATGGCGAAGCGGGTGGTACTGGACGAGGGGAAGGATCTGGTGCAGGCGTCTGCCAATCATTATTACGAGGGGGTGACGCAAGAAGAGGTGGAGAAATTCTACGGGGAGAAGAAAAAAGAGAATGCGTTGCTTTCTTGGGGATTAAATTCTACTCTGGTACGTGACGAGAATGGACAACTAAAGGAACAAGTGTGGTTTGCCGGGGGAAAATACGGGAAAGAAATTCACCGTATCGTGGAGTATTTGAAGAAAGCTGCGGAATATGCTTGTAATGCGCATCAGAAAGAGGTGATCGAGTTATTGATCCAGTATTACGAGACGGGTGATTTGTCCTTGTTTGACCGCTACTCTATTGAGTGGGTGAAGGAGGTGGCAGCCCCGATAGATTTTATCAACGGTTTTATTGAAGTGTATGGAGATCCGTTAGCGTACAAGGCCAGTTGGGAATCCGTGGTTCAGATTATGGACGAAGAGGCCTGCGAGCGTACACGTAAATTGGCGGATAATGCCATGTGGTTTGAACGGAATGCACCGATTGACGAGCGTTTTAAGAAGAGTGAGGTGGTTGGTATTACGGCTAGAGTGGTACAGGCTGCCATGCTGGGTGGGGATTGCCATCCGGCAACACCGATCGGGATTAATTTGCCGAATGCCGAATGGATTCGGGAGCGTTATGGCAGTAAGTCGGTAACACTGGATAATATCACGTATGCGTACGACCGGGCTTCACTGAATTCCGGGGTACTGGACGAGTTTGCCTATTCGGACGAGGAAAAGGAATTGGTGAGAACGTACGGGTATATCGGGGGAAACGTGCATACCGATTTGCATGAATGTCTGGGACACGGTTCCGGAAAGATGCTACCGGGCGTGGGACAGGAATCGCTGAAAAATTATTACTCCACGATAGAAGAGGCTCGTGCGGACTTGTTCGCGTTGTATTACGTGATGGACCCGAAACTGGTGGAGTTGGGGGTAATTCCCTCGTTGGAGGTAGCAAAGAGCGAATATTGTAATTATATCCGCAACGGTTTGATGGTTCAGTTGACCCGGGTGAAGTTGGGAAATAATTTGGAAGAGTCACACATGCGTAATCGCCAGTTGATTGCCTCTTGGGTTTACGAGAAGGGCAAGGCGGATAACGTGATCGAGCGGGTAAGTCGGGATGGAAAGACGTATTTCACGATCCGGGATTACGAGGCTTTGCGGAAACTGTTCGGGAGATTATTGGCTGAGGTGCAACGGGTGAAGTCGGAAGGTGATTTCGAGGGAGCTAGGAATTTGATCGAGAATTACGGGGTACGGATTGATCCCGTGTTGCATCAGGAAGTGCTGGAACGTTATCAAAAACTGAACGTGGCTCCTTATGCCGGTTTTGTTAATCCGAAATATAGATTGGTGGAGGAAGAAGGGAAAGTGATGGATGTGAAAATAGAATACCCGACAGATTTTCTGACACAGATGCTGGAATACGGGGATAATAAATAATGATGATGTTTATGTTGCAAATGACACAGGCCGCGATAACCCTGCCGTTGACGGACCCGGTTTTGAAATTCCTGCTGATTTTGGTAATTATCTTGGCTGCTCCTTTATTGTTGAATAAGTTGAGGATTCCCCATTTGTTGGGATTGATTATTGCCGGGGCAATTATCGGACCGAATGGTTTTAACCTAGTGTTGCGGGATAGTAGTATTATTCTTTCGGGAACAGCCGGGCTTTTATATATCATGTTCTTGGCGGGGCTGGAGATTGATTTGGGGGATTTTAAAAAGAATAAATGGAAGAGTTTGACCTTCGGGATGTACACGTTTTTGGTGCCGATGGCCTTGGGAACGCTTGTCGGGCTTTACGTGTTGAATTTTTCCATGTTGACTTCCATATTGTTGGCGAGTATGTTTGCCTCCCACACGTTGATCGCTTACCCGATTATCAGTAAACTGGGGATCACGAAGGATAAGGCCGTGGGAATTACCGTGGGAGGGACGATGATCACGGATACGTTGGCATTGTTGGTGTTGACGGTGATTGTGGAGATGGCCGTGGGCGATGTGGATGATTGGTTTTGGTACAGGCTAGGGGCGGCAATTATCCTCTTTTTTGCTTTCGTGATGATCGTGTTCCCGATCGTGGGACGTTGGTTTTTCAAACGGTGTGAGGATAACGTGTCACAATATATATTCGTGCTGGTCATGGTTTTCTTGGGGGCTTACTTGGCGGAATTGGCCGGACTGGAGTCTATTATCGGGGCTTTTCTTGCGGGGATGGCGTTGAACCGTCTGATTCCTTCGACCTCTCCTTTGATGAACCGGGTGGAGTTTGTGGGGAATGCGATCTTTATTCCTTTCTTCTTGATAGGGGTGGGAATGTTGATCGACTACCGGGCTTTCTTTACCAACTGGGACACGATTAAAGTAGGGGCGGTGATGATCGTGGTGGCCACCGTGGCTAAATTCGTGGCGGCTTGGCTCACGCAGAAGACGTTCCGGATGTCGGTGGACCAGCGGCGGGTGATTTTCGGATTGAGTAATGCACAGGCTGCGGCGACTTTGGCTGCCGTGATGGTGGGGTATAACGTGATATTGGGAGAGACTCCGGCGGGAGAGCCGATTCGTCTGTTGAACGAGAGCGTGTTGAATGGTACGATTTTGATGATTCTGGTCACTTGCACGATGGCATCTTTCTCGGCGCAGAAAGGGGCGCATAATATCGCTATGAATGACGTGTCGGAAGAGAAAGAGGGAACGGGGGAACATCAGGAACGCATCCTGATTCCGGTGTCCTACGAGAAGAACGTGACCGAGCTGGTGAATTTGAGTACGGCGATCAAGTCGAAGAAGAATAAGAACGGGCTTTTTGCCTTGAACGTGATCAACAATCAGGCATCGGACGATAAGGCCTTCAAACAATCCAAAAAGGTGCTGAATATGGCGGTTACGACGGCTTCGGCCACGGATAACGTGTTACAGGATTTGTTGCGGTACGATCTGAACGTGGCGAATGCCATTATCAGCGTAATTAAAGAACAGGGTATTACGGATTTGGTTTTGGGATTACATCAGGGAAAAGGCGTCGTGTCCTCCTTTTTGGGGAATATGACCGAGGCGATTTTGGGACAGAGTAACGTGACCACGTTAATTTATCGCCCCATACAACCTATTGCCACGGTGAAACGTCATCTGGTGGTGGTTCCGGCCCGGGCGGAAAAAGAGGTCGGTTTCCCGATGTGGGTGAATAAAGTATGGAATATTATCCACAATTCGGGTGCGAAGGCTGTGTTCTATGCGTCAGAAGACACGACAATGTACTTGAAGGATATATATAAAAAAAGGCCGATCGAGGCAGAATTTTCGTCCTTTGATGATTGGGATGATTTCTTGATTATGTCCCGGGAAATAAAGAGTGACGATACTTTGTGGGTGGTGATGAGTCGTCGGGAACGGCTGTCTTATCATGCAAATATGAGTAGGATTCCCAATTATTTGAACAAGTATTTCCAATCCAATAGTTTCGTGTTGGTTTACCCGATACAGGCGGGAGAGACGAATAATCGGTATTTGGTATAGTTGAAAAGTAAAATTTAACACGGCATCCACTCCCTATAATTGGGGAGTGGATGCCGTGTTTTTACCCGATTTTGAGGATGTGAGTTTTCATGATGTATATGTAATTTTGAAAGCTTGAAATATCATAAATAATTCTATAAACTAATGAATAAACTTGGTGTTGAGTCAATTATTTCCAATATTTGTGGTAAAAATAAGGATATGAAGTCACATTTATTTTCCGCGGATATGAAATTGGCGGATGTCATTCATGCTGATTATTCGCTATTATTATTGTTACATCGGTTTGGAATAAATCTGGGATTCGGGGATAAAACAGTCCGGGAATGTTGCGAGGCGAATCATGTTTCGTGTACATTATTCTTGATGATTTGTAACGTGTATAGCAACGAGCAATACCTGCCGACGGAGAAAGAGATCGAGGGAATAGGTGCGAACGTGGACCAGTTGATTGCTTACTTGAAGAATTCCCATTCTTATTACTTGGAAAACAGGATGTTTTCTATCCAAGAACAATTAAAGGAGATTTCCGAAGGATGTGAACAGCAACATCAGCAAATATTGAATCTTTTTTTCAATGAATATAAAAATGAGGTGATTCGCCATTTTGATTACGAGGAAGTGACGGTCTTCCCTTATATCTCGAATATGGTAAAGGGAACCCGTCCGGGAGACTACGAAATCGGGGTATTCCGGGAGAATCATAGTAATATTGATGATAAATTGAATGATTTGAAGAATATCATCATGAAATATTTACCGGGAGACACGTTGTCGGATATGCGTATCCGGGTGTTATTCGGAATTTTTGCCTTGGAAGAGGATTTGAGCAAACATTCTTTAATCGAGGATAAAATACTTGTTCCTTTAGTAATGAAATTAGAGCAACGGTATGCAAAACAATAATAAAAGTTATAGGATTGTTATTATTGAGCCGTCCATGATTATTTCAACCGGGCTGAAGAAGTTGATCGAAATGAGGAATGAGTTTGAAGTGGTAGCGGTTGTTGCCGATTGTTTTCATTGTTTGGAAAGAATTAATCATTTGAATCCGGATATTATAGTCATTAACCCTTCGGCCGTGGAATTGAAGAAACGGCAGCATTTGGAAGAGTTGTTTGAAGGGGTGAAGGACACGGCTTTCGTGGCGTTAGTTTACCAGTATATCGATCCTGACATTCTGAAACAATATCACACGACAATCGATATTGCCGATGATGGGGATAAGATTGCACAGAAGTTACTACATTCAATCGATGCGTTGAGTACTCCGGCTGATTTGCTTGATAAGAATGAACTCTCCGAACGGGAGAAAGAGATTTTGATTTCCCTGGCAAAGGGGAAGATTAACAAGGAGATCGCTGATTTGCACCATATATCGGTACACACCGTGATTACTCACCGGAAAAATATTATTCGAAAGACCGGGATTAAGTCTGTTTCCGGGCTTACGGTGTACGCTATTTTGAACAATCTCATCGATATTAATGAGGTGGAGTGATGTTTTGATTGAAATATCCCCATTATAAGGGATTGCGGGAAAGGGTGGCATTGTTGATCTTTGTAATGTTAATAATAATATGATTTTTTTCTTTTCAACGTAAGCCATTGAAAGAATTTTGCCAAAAAAGACTGTTTAGCTATAAAAGTTATTCAGTCTTTTTTTATTTGGGGAGTCTCCGTGCGTACCCTTGGGATTTTTGGAGTATGAAAGCTGCATACCCGTGGTTGGAGGAATATCCTAGGCTTGTTAAATCTAAAATAATTTAAAATATGGTTATTAAATAATTATCAAATTCTTATCATATTGTTAGCCGCTCCCATTCCTCTCCCATTCCTCTCCTATTCTTCTCCTATTGTAATAATAAAATATTGTAGAATTGTAGGATATGTTAACGTTTGGATAGGTGTATAATAATAACTTGATCACGTGAATATAGCTCTATTCAGTAGAAACTTTACCCGATGATCGATTTCACTAGGATAGAACCTAGTTTCTTTCTGCGGTTTGCACGGGTGGGAACGGATGGTTACTTTTGTTCGTTTTCCATCAATTTCGAGCCTTTATAGGCGATGGCGTACAGGATGAACGTGAGTAGAATCAGTCCGGCGATAAACCACTGCCAACCGAAATGGTCGAGAACGACTCCGGTGGCTGATCCCCATACACTGGACCCCATGTAATAGAATAGGAGATAGATAGAGATGGTGACCGAACGTTTTTGAAGGTTGTAATCACTGACGATTCGGTTACAGATCACGTGTACCACGAAGAAATTAAACGTGAAAATGGCCAGTCCGAGTGTGACGATCCAGAAGTTGTTAATGTATAGCAAGAGCAATCCTGCCACGGAAAGAGCGATGATTGTTTTCAGTATTTTGAAATGGTTGTACAATGCGGTCAATTTTGCCGTGGCGATCGAGCCGAATACCCCGAACAGGTACATGAAATAGATATAGTGAATCAAGTACGGGGAGAAGTTAAACGGTTCTTTTACCAGATAAAAACCGAGGTAGTTATACAAGCTCACGAAAATCCCTAACATGAGGGAGCCGATCAGATAGAAGGGGATCAGTTTCACGGAGACGATTAAGTGAAGGTTGGAAACGATCAATGATTTGAAACTTTCCCGCTTGGGTTTGAAATTAACTGAACGGGGACTGAATATCAGGAATGATATGGCAAATATGGCACATAATACACCAATGGAGACGGAGGCGATGCGCCACGAGAATTCACTACTGAGGTAGGAAGAAATTACTCGTCCACCCATTCCTCCCAAGGCGTTTCCGGCAATGTAGAGTCCGGTAATTTTTCCTTTATTCCGGGGTTGAACTTCTTCAGATATATAAGCCAGAGATACGGAAGTGGCTCCTGATAGCAGGAATCCTTTCAAGGCGCTTAATGCTACCAACAAGAAGAAAGAGGGCGAATAAGAGCAGATTACCGAAAAGACGGCCGACGATAATAGCGCCGCGCTAATCAGTTTCTTCCTTGGAATCGAGTCTGCCACGAACATTGCCGTGAACAGTCCTACTACCATTCCGAGCGTGGAGAATGATATGGCCAGACTACTGTAGCTGGCTGATAATCCAAACTCTTGAGCCAGGTCGGGCAGGAGAGGTTGGAAATAGTATAACTGGGCAAAACAGGAGAAACCGGACAAGAAGACACAAATGGAGATCTTGCGGTCCTTGGTCATATTCTCCGGAGTGATAATTACGTGACTTGTATTCATGACTTTTCTTTATCCGGTGCAAAAGTACGTATTCTATGAGCAGGTTATTCTTTTGCGGAGAAGTTTTTCATCGGAAACTTTCTTTTCTTTTTCTCGTTAGAATGAGTATCAGAAAACAAGATTGTTAAACAGATAAATTTGAAAAAGATTATGAGAGGAAGGATTTTAATGGTAACGCTATGGATGGCATCATTATTTGTTTTTGCCGCTTGTCATGATGATGATGACGATGATGATAAGGGATACACCCCCGGAAAGAGTGTCGTGGCCGCTTTTGAGGCGAAGTTCCCGAATGCCGTGGCCGTGAGTTGGGAGAAAAAAGGAGTGTATGAAAAGGCGGAATTTCATCAGAACGGGCAGGAAATGGATGCTTGGTTTGATGCATCCGGCCAATGGATGATGACGGAGGCGGACGTTCTGTTTGCCAATCTTCCGGCAGAGGTGAAGACGGGGTTTAACGAAAGCATATATAGTGCTTGGCAAGTGGAAGATGTCGATATGCTGGAACGTCTGAATATGCCCACGGTTTACCGCTTAGAGATAGAGAAGGGAAATGAGGAAATGTTGATTTATTTCAATGAGAAGGGAGAGCTGGTGAAGGAGGTAAATGAAGAGGCTTCTACTTTACCGACGGCGGTGAGTAGTTTCATTACCCAGCAGTACCCGAAGGCTTTGGTTGTTACGGTTGACCGTTGGCAGGATGGTATGTTGGAAGTCGGAATTTTGGATGATAGTTTGGTGAAAGAAATTTTGTTTGACCGGAATAACGGTTGGATGAAGACTTCTTGGCCGGTGTTGAAGACCGATGTGCCCCAGGTGGTGCTTGACGTGTTGAAGGGTGAGGCGTATAATAGTTTTTCCATTGCCAGCGTGCAATACATAAAATACGCTTCCGGTAGTGAGGTTTACCATTTTGTTTTGCAGAAAGAACATTCAATGGATATAAGTGTAGAAATTGATCCTCAAGGGAATTTGGTTTTAGATTGATACATATGATTAATGGGAAGAAGGAGGTGTGTCGTAATGCACGATGCACCTTCTTTTTAATCCATTACCATACAACTCGGTTCATTTT